>JBDTSC010000149.1:0-9078 GCA_039931375.1 Ardenticatenales bacterium | reverse complement strand
GTGCAGGGGCCAGGTGGCCCCTGCTTAATGCACGAACTCAGGCGCCCCGCCTCCCACGCCGCGGCCCTGCGGCTCTGCACGCCCCCCCTCCCCACCTGCGTTCCCTCCTTGCACCCAGATTGCTACGATCGCCCTGCGAGTGGGGAAGGCTAGAGGGACAAGCCGTGGGGCACGCAAAGTGTCAAGGAAGACGACGGGCGACCCGATGATTGCAAGTTAATTATAGCTTAAGACTCCAGTGCTACAATGGCATCCAGGCTCGTTGCAAGGCGACCCCACTCGAGGGATGTAGCCCCGTGCGTTGCACGGGAACGCACATCGCGGACGCGCCGACGACGCCCCTGGCCGCACCCGAACGAAAGAGGCCCAGCATGGACGCACGATCCACCGCCAAACTCCGCGGCCGCCAGCGGCTCGCGCTGGCCGGTGTGCTCGGCCTCTGCGCCGTGGTCGTGACCGCGCAGGGCGCCCGGCACGGCCAGCCGTACGCGGACGCGCAGAGTGCGTGCTATGGCGACTTCGCGGACTTGAAGGCGTGGTGGCCGCTCGACGAGGATGCGCTCGGGGACGGCGCGACGGACGCGGTGCACGGCAACACGGCGCGGCATGTCGGCTCGCCGGCCGTCGCGGCGGGGCAGCGCGGTTTGGCCCGAACGTACGGCAAGAACGCGCAGTGGTCCGAGGTGCGGGCGCCGGCCACGGGGCTCGATCTGCTGGCCACCGACATCACCATGGACGCCTGGATCCGCCTGCCGCTGGGTTCTTCGCGCGCGATCGTGTCGCGCACGGGACGCGTCGCGCTGGCGGAGAAGAAGAGCTCGGCGGGCGGCGCGGGCTACGCGTTCTACCTGGACAGCGGGTTCCTCGGGCTGCAGATCGCGGACAGCAACGGTCGGATCTCCACGTTCAGCAGTCGCAGCGGCCCGACGCTGGGCGCCGGCGGCGGGCTGTTGGACGTGGACGGCCAGTGGCACTTCGCGGCCGTGACGGTCCGCCGCACCGGCGTGGGCACGGGCGTGCGGTTCAGCCTCGACGGCGTCGGGACGAATGCGACGGACGCCGCCGGTGGCCGCCCGCCCGCGCTGCCGGCAGGCTCGTTGGCCAACGACAGCCCCTTCCGCTTCGGCCGCCGGATGGCCGGCTCGGGCAGCGGCGGCAGCCCGGTGTTGTTGGACAACATCGAGGTGTTCGGGCGCGCGCTCGGCGCGGCCGAGCTGGACGCGATCCGCACGAACGGCAAGTGCGCCCCGACGCCCAGCGGCTTCGCCACGGCGACGGGCACGGCGACCGCCGCTTCGTCCGCCACGTCGTCCGCCACATCGACGAGCCCGGTGTCCGCCACCGCGACGATCACCTCGACCGCGACCGTTTCGGCGACCACGACGGCACCGGCGGTCGCGACGGCCACGGAGGGACCGGCGACGGATACGCCGACCGAGACGGGGACGCCGCCCCCTGCCACGGACGCGGCCACGAACACAGCCACAGCGACCACGACGCCCAGCACGACCGCCACGCCATC
The DNA here is from genome assembly GCA_039931375.1 of Ardenticatenales bacterium. Lineage (GTDB taxonomy): Bacteria > Chloroflexota > Anaerolineae > Epilineales > Epilineaceae > Avedoeria. The sequence continues at coordinate 7,556 of JBDTSC010000149.1, read as the reverse complement.
GACGACCCCGACGCCCACACCGTCCCCGACCGCGTCCCCCCGCTGCACGGACGCTCCTGCGTCGCTGGCGGCGTGGTGGCCGCTCGACGAGGGGGCCGGCCCCATCGCGGGCGACGCATCGGGCGGCGGGCACGACGGTGAGTTGGACGGGTCGGCGGGATGGCGCGCGGACGGCGCGGTGCGCGGGGCGCTGAGCTTCGATGGGCAGACGGCGCTGGTCGTAGTACCGGACGCGGACGGGCTGGACGTGCCGTCCGCCGCGGCGCCGGCGCCCACCGGGGACTTCACGATCGAGCTGTGGCTGCGCCGCCGCGAGCGCGGTCCGGCGCTGCAGGCCGTCTTTGACAAGCTCACGCGCGACCAAGGCTACAGCCTGATGCTGTCGGACGGGAAACCGATCGTCTACCTGGCCTCGGCCGGCCTGATGGTGCCGACGCCGTTCGACGCGACGCTCGCGCTGGACGGCGCATGGCACCACCTCGCCGTCGTCCTCGACCGACACGTCGCGGCGGTGCGTGCGCGGCTGTTCATCGACGGAGCTTTCATCGCATCAGGCTCGGCGATCGTCACCGGCTCGCTGGCAAACGACGTACCGGTGCGGCTCGGCGGCTCCAACCTCAGCCCGTACGTGCCGTTCTCGGGCGACATGGACGAGGTGTCGTTCTACCAGCGGGCGCTCACGGACGCGGAGATCGCGGCGATCGCGCGCGCGGGAGGAAAGTGCCGGTAGGTCGCTGATCTCCGCTGCGCCCCGTAACCGTGCGTTCCTTGTAGGGGCGAAGCATGGAGGCTCTGCCTCCATGCTTCGCCCTCACAATCAACCCGTCATCTCCCCCCCGGCATCGCCACAACCTCCGCCAACCCCTGCCGCATCGTCTCCACGATCGCCGTCCCGCTCGACTCGATCGGCTCGAGGAAGGCGCGCGGGTAGAGGCCGATCCAGAAGATCAGGACGACGAGCGGCGCCAGGATCGCCAGCTCGCGCAGCGTCAGGTCCGGCATCGTGCGGGACAGATCGCTCGGGGGACCGAAGAACACGCGCTGGACCAGGCGCAGCATGTAGGCGGCGCCGAAAACGACCCCGAACGCCGCGAAGATGCCCCATACCGGGTTGCGCTGGAACGCGCCCAGCAGGCTCATCCACTCGCCGACGAACCCGTTCGTGCCGGGCAGGCCGATCGAACTGAACGTGACCACGAGGAACAGCGCGCTGTAGCGCGGCATGGACGACCAGAGGCCGCCGAACGCAGCGATATCGCGGGTGTGGGCGCGGTCGTACAACATGCCGACCAGGAGGAACAGCGCGCCCGTCGAGATGCCGTGGTTGATCATCTGCAGCGCGCCGCCCGCCATGCCGACCGGGCGAATCGCCAAGATGGCGACCAAGATGAGGCCCATGTGGCTGACGGACGAGTACGCGACCAGGCTCTTCATATCCGTCTGCGCGAACGCCACCCACGCACCGTACCAGATCCCGATCAGCGCCAGCGCGACCAGCCACGGCCCGGCGACGTAGGCGGCGTCCGGGAACATTGGCATCGCCCAGCGGATGAACCCGAACGTGCCCATCTTGAGCAGGACGCCCGCCAACAAGACCGAGCCGGCGGTCGGAGCCTGGACGTGGGCGTCGGGCAGCCAGGTGTGGAACGGGAACATCGGCACCTTGACCGCGAACGCGAGGGCGAAGGCCAGGAAGAACGCGATCCGTAAGCCCAGCACCGCCAGCCCCGCATCGACGTGCAGGGCGGAAACGATCCACGGGATCGGCCCGGACAGCGGCAGCGGGATGCCGGCGGGCACGGGCATGCCGGGCAACGGCGCGAGGGCGTGGATCATGTCGAAGTAGTGGAAGGACGTCGCGTGCGACAGCCCCTTGGCCGCGACGATCGCAACGAGCATGAGGGACGAGCCGGCGATCGTGTAGACGACGAACTTGTAGGCCGCGTACAGGCGTTCCTTGCCGCCCCAGATGCCGATGAGCAGCAGCATCGGGATCAGCGCGGCCTCCCAGAAGATGTAGAACAGGAACAGGTCCATCGCCGCGAAGACCCCTAGGACGCCGGTTTCCATGATGAGGACGAGCGCGACGTACTCCCGCACCCGGGTGCGCACGCTGCCGAAGCTGAAGGCGAGTGCCAGGAGCGCGAGAAGCGCTGTCAGGAGGACAAGGACCACGGCGATCCCGTCGACCGCCACCTGGTACGTCATGCCGCCCGGCAGCCACGCCGCAGGCCCGAGCGCCGGGTCCGCGAACTGGAAGTTCGAGCTCTTGGCGATGAACGGCCACGTGCTGTCGTAGTCGAGCCATAGGATGCCGGCCAGCACCGTCGTCACCGCCGCCACGAACACGCCCCACGCCAGGTAGAGCGCGTCGTGCCGGCGCGGCAACAGCGCGAGGCCCAGCGCCCCTACGAGGGGCAGGAACACCGTGAGGCTGAGCAACGGGAACCCGAGGACATTGGACGTCTGGTGCAGCATCGATCGACCTCACACCAGCCAGAGGAGCCACGCGGCCAGCGCCGCGGCTCCGATGAGAATGCTGAGCCCGTACGATCGCACGTACCCGGTCTGCCAGCGCCGCGACGCCTGCCCGAGCGCCACCGCCGCGCGCCCGACGCCGTTCACCGCGCCGTCGATCACTCCGTCGTCCACATCGTGCCACAACCGATCGGCCAGCCACTTGAAGGGGCGGACGATCACGCGGTCGTACAGCTCGTCGACGTAGAACTTGCCCAGCAGCGTGCGATAGAGCGCCGGCGCCGCGTCCGTCATCCGCGCGGGCTCGACCAACGGCGTCGCGCGTCCGTACATCGCCCAGGCCAGCCCGAGGCCCGCGGCCACGACGGCGCTCGCGACGACGGCAAGCGTCAGCGCGCTCGGCCCGCCTTCGCTGGCGTGCTCGCCCAGGACCGGCCCGAGCGCCGTGGCCAGCGGCGAGCCGAGCGCGTGGAGCGCAGGCAGGCCGCCGACGGCGCTGAGGACGGCCAGGACGACGAGCGGCGCCGTCATCGAGCGCGGCGACTCCGCGGCGTGCGCGGCGCCGTCGCTGCGGGGCGCGCCGAAGAGGGCCATTAGCAGCAGCCGGCCGGTGTAGAAGGCGGTCAGGCCGGCGGTGAGCAGGCCGACGGCGTACAGCACGACCCACAGGCCGCCGCCCTCGACGGAGCGGCTGAGCACGGCGTGGAGGATCTCGTCCTTGCTCCAGAAGCCCGCCAGCGGGAACACACCCGCCAGCGCCAGGCCGCCGATGACCACCGTCCAGCCCGTGATCGGGGCGCGGCGCACGAGGCCGCCCATCCGGCGAAGGTCCTGCTCGGGCGGGATGCCGTCCTCGGGCGGCGGGGCGGCGTGCGTCGATGCGGTCGCGTGGGCGTCGCGGTTGGCGTGGCCGTGGGTGTCGCCGAGGGCGTCGCCGTGGGCGTCGGTATGGGCGTCCCCATGCCCGAAGGCCTCGTCTCCACCGTGGTGGAAGCCGTGCTCCATCGCGTGCATGAGGCTGCCGGCGCCCAGGAAGAGGAGCGCCTTGAAGAAGGCGTGCGTCATCAGGTGGAACACGCCGGCCGCGTACGCCCCGGCCCCGACGCCCATGAACATGTAGCCCAGCTGGCTGACCGTCGAATAGGCCAGCACGCGTTTTATGTCACGTTGCACGAGCGCGATCAGCGCCGCGCCGAGCGCCGTCACCGCGCCGACGACGGCCACCGCGGCCAGGACGGCCGGCGCGCGCTCGAACAGGGCGTGGGCGCGGGCGATCATGTACACGCCGGCCGTGACCATCGTGGCGGCGTGGATGAGGGCGGACACGGGCGTCGGGCCGGCCATCGCGTCCGGCAGCCAGACGTACAGCGGCACCTGGGCGCTCTTGCCCGTGGCGCCGATGAGCAGGAGCGCCGCGATCGCCGTCGCCGCGCCGCCGCCGAGCGTGAGCTGCATCGCGGCGGCCGGGAAGATGCTGGCGTAGCTCAGCGTCGCGAACGTCGTGAAGATCAGCATCATCGCGATGAGGAACGCCACGTCGCCGATCCGGTTGACGATGAACGCCTTGCGGCCGGCGGACGCGTTCACGTCGTCCTTGTGCCAAAAGCCAATCAGCAGATAGCTGCACGCCCCCACCAATTCCCAGCCGACGAACAGGACCAGGAAGTTCGCCCCGAGGACCAGGGTCAGCATGCTGAACACGAACAGGTTCAGGTACGCGAAGTAGCGCGGCCGGTCCGGGTCGTGCGCCATGTAGCCGGTGGAGTAGAGGTGGATGAGAAAGCCGACGCCGGTGATCACGAGGATCATCAACAGGCTGAGCGCGTCCAGCTGGAGCGCGATGTCGACGACGAAGCCCAGCGGCGTCGCCGGCAGCCCGACCGGCACGACGCTGCCGTCCGTCTCGAGCGTCGTGTCGCCCATCACGCGGTCGCCGGTGAGCGGCGCGATGCCGTATGGCGGCGGGGGGTAGAAGTCCACGCGCGCGATGCGGCCGACGGCCTGCTCGGGGGAGAACATCCGACGGGCCGTCGACGACAGGTCCAGGTCGTGCAGCACGCGGGCGACCGGGACGTTCACGACCGCGACGGCGTCCGCGGTGACGGGCTGGCCGGCGGGGATGGGGCGGGTCGCGACGGTGAGCGCGTACTCGGGGGCGACGGTCATCCAGTTCCAGAGGGTTGTGCGGTAGACGGCGGACGCGGGGTCGACGCCGTGGCCGAGCGTCGTCACGCCCGCGCTATCGCTCGCAGGCTTCGACGACGCCTGCGGCGCCTCGTGTGGAGCGAGCATGACGGGCAACGCCAGCGCCGCGATCCACAGCGCCGCCGCAAACGCCGCCCCGACCGTCGCGGTCGCCACGATCCCGGACCGTCGTCCGCCCAAGCGGCGCCCGAAGAAGGCCAGGACGACGAAGCCGAGCAGCGGCAGGGCCAGGACGACGGGGAGCAGCGTTTCGATCGTCATGCGTCAGTCCCTGAGGCTGCTGGCGGCGTCGACGTCCGTGCTGCCGAGCGAGCGGTGCAGCGCGACGACGAGCGCGAGGCCGACCGCGACCTCGGCCGCGGCGACGGTCAGGCTGAAGAAGACGAAGATCTGGCCGTCCAGCGACGCCAAGGCGTGGGACACCGTCACCAGCGTGAGGTTGACGGCGTTCAGCATCAGCTCGACGGACATCAGGACGATGATGATGTTGCGCCGCAGCAGCACGCCGGCGGCGCCGATCGTGAACAGTACGGCCGCCAACATGAGCGGCCCGTTCGCGGGGATCTGCACGGCCAGCGGGATCACGGTCGCGCTCCGGCCCGGCGGCGGAAGTGGGCGATGACGACCGCGCCGACCATCGCGACCAAGAGGATGACGCTGACGATCTCGAACGGCAGCACCCAACGCGTGTACAACGCCTCGCCGACCTGCCCCGGGCTGCCGAAGCCCTCCGGCAGCGCGCCGCCGCCGGCGGCCGGCACGCCGCGCGACGCGACGGTCACGAGCGCCGCGCCCAGCACGAGCAGCGCCAGGATTGAGGCGGGCCGATGGCCAGCGATCGGCTCGCTGAGGGTCGACTCCGCATCGCCCAGGAGCATGACGACGAACAGGAAGAGGACCATGATCGCGCCGGCGTAGACGATCACCTGCGCGGCGGCCAGGAACGGCGCGCTGAGCAGCAGGTAGAGGATCGCCGTCAGCCCGAAGTGGCTGACCATGAACAGCGCGCTGTGGACCATGTTGCGTGCCAGGACCATGCCGACGGCGGTGACAAGCGCCAACGCGCCGACGATCACGAAGAGCGGGCCCGGGCCCATCATGCGTCGCCGCCCTCGGCGTCGGCGACGGCGGGTCGGCTGCCCGAGCCCGCATCCTGGCCGACGACGACGGGCGCCGACCGCACGTCGAGCGGCGTCTTGAAGTAGTCCATGCCGCCCATGCGGAACGGCACGTCCCGCCCGCGCGTGTCCTGCGGCGTCGCCTCGGCGCCGGGGGCGGGCGGGACGATGAGCATCGCTTTCGTGTACAGCATCTCGCGCCGGTCGTAGGCGGCCAGCTCGTAGACATGCTCCAGGACGATCGCGTCCGTCGGACACGCCTCTTCGCAGAAGCCGCAGAAGATGCAGCGTAGCATGTTGATCTCGTAGACCTCGGCGTAGCGCTCGCCGGGCGAGAAGCGCCGCTCGTCGCGGTTCTCGGCGGGCACGACCAGGATCGCGTCCGCCGGGCACGCCGCGGCGCACAGGCTGCAGCCGATGCAGCGCTCCAGGCCGTTCTCGTAGCGCTTCAGCTCGTGCCGGCCGCGGAAGCGGGCCGACACGGGGCGCTTGACCTCGGGGTACGAAATCGTGACCGGCTTCTTGAACATCGTCCGCAGCGTGACGCCCATGCCGCGGACCAACGGGCCGAGAACAGCCATATCGACCTCCTAACGCGCCAGCACGGCCACCGCGATGGCGGTGGCGGCCAGGTTGGCCAGCGCGACGGGCAGGAGGACCTTCCAACCGAAGGCCATCAGGCGGTCGTAGCGCAGGCGGGGGATCGTGGCGCGGATCCAGATGAACACGAACAGGGTGATGAACACCTTGGTCAGGAAGACGACGATGTCGACGTACCACGGCAGATCGCCGATGAAGCGCTCCAGGATCGGCAGGTGGTAGCCGCCCAGGAAGAGCGTGGCCGCCAGGCCGCTGACCGTGATCATGTTGATGTACTCGGCCATGAAGAACAGCGCGAAGCGCATGCCGGTGTACTCGGTGTGGTAGCCCGCCACGAGCTCCTGCTCCGCCTCGGGAAAGTCGAACGGCGCGCGGTTCGTCTCGGCGATCGCGGTGATCGCGTACACGACGAACGCGACGGGCTGCAGCAGCACGAGCGGCAGCCCCTTGGCGGCCTGCCACCCGACGATGTCGCTCATGGACAGCGACCCGACGACCAGGACGACGCTCACCAGCGACACGCCCATCGCCAGCTCGTAGCTGACCATCTGCGCTGCGCTGCGCAGGCCGCCGATCAGCGCGAACTTGTTGTTCGAGGCCCAGCCGGCCAGCACGAGGCCGTACACCGCCAGGCTGGTCACGCCCAGGACGTATAGGAGGGCGATGTTGAAGTCGGCCAGCTGGAAGCGGATCTCGCGCATCTGACCGCCCAGCATCATCTGCACCGGATCGGCGATGGGCATCACGGCGAACGCCATGATCGCCACGACCATGCTGATGATCGGCGCCAGGAAGTACACCGGGCGATCGACGCCGGCCGGCGTGATGTTCTCCTTGAAGATCAGCTTGATCCCATCGGCCAGCGGCTGCAACAGCCCCGCTGGCCCGGCGCGGTTCGGCCCGAGGCGCATCTGCATCCGGGCGATCACCTTGCGCTCGAGGAACGTCGTGTACGCGAACCCCGTCAGCAGGAACGCGACGATGACGACGCACTTGACGGCCACGATCGCCAGCGTGATGCCGTCCATCAGACGCCGCCCGCCGCGCTGCTGACCGCGTCGCCCGCCGCGCCGCCAACCGCGGCGCCGCCCTCACCGCCCTCGATCGCTTCCAGCCGCACCCGCCCGATCCGCGCGCCGCCGATCGCCGCGCGCA
>JBDTSC010000148.1:0-9149 GCA_039931375.1 Ardenticatenales bacterium | reverse complement strand
GCACGAACTCAGGCGCCCCGCCACCCCCGCCGAGGCCCTGCGGCTCTGCACTCCCTCCGCACGTACGTAGCCCGCCCTTGGGCGCCGTTTGATGCAATCGCCCTGCAACGGGAGGTGGGTAACTTGGTGGGATGGGGGTTGGGGGGGAGGCCACCCCCTGTGCCACAATCCCCCCATGCTCCTCCACCTCCGCCACGCCCGCCTCTTCGCCCCCGCCCCCCTCGGCGTCCGTGACCTCGTCGTCGCCGGCGAGCGGATCCTGTGGATCGGGGCGGACGAGGGCGACGTCCTCGACCTCCCGCGCGCGCTCGTCGCCGAGACCATCGACCTCGCGGGGCGCGCCGTGGTCCCCGGTTACATCGACGGTCACGTCCACCTGACGGGCGGCGGCGGCGAGGCGGGGTTCAAGACGCGCGTGCCGCCGCTCACGCTCGGCCAGTACACGCGCGGCGGGGTGACGACGGCGATCGGAGTGCTCGGGACGGACGATCTCGTGCGGACGCCGGCCGACGTCGTCGCCACCGCCCGCGGGTTGATCGAGGAGGGGCTTTCCGCGTGGTGCCTGACGGGCGGCTACCACGTGCCGCCGGCCACGATCACGGGCAGCGTGCGCGGGGACATCGTCCACATCGACCGGATCATCGGCGTCGGAGAGGTGGCCGTCAGCGACCACCGCTCGAGCCAGCCGACGTTGGATGAGCTGCTGCGGCTGGCATCCGAGGCGCACGTGGCGGGCCTGATGACCGGCAAAGCCGGCGTGCTCCACCTGCACCTGGGCGATGGTCCGCGCGGCCTGGACCTCGTACGCCGAGCGCTGGCGACGGCCGAGATCCCGCCGCGCGCCTACCACCCGACGCACGTGAACCGCCGCAAGGCGCTGTTCGACGAGGCGCTCGACGTCGCGCGCGCCGGGTGCACGATCGACGTGACGGCGTTCCCGCCGCCACAACACCTGGATATCGGCGGCATCGATGGCGGCGACGCGGCCGACGAGTGGACGGCGCCCGAGGCGATCGCCCGCTACCTCGACGCTGGCCTGCCAGCGGAACGCCTCACGGTGTCATCGGACGGCGGCGGCTGCCTGCCGGTCTTCGACGCGGACGGCCGCGTCGCGCACATGGACGTCGGGGACACCGGCGCCCTCGCCGATACCGTCGCCGCCCTACTGGCCGCCGGCTGGCCGCTCGAGCGCGTGCTACCGCCGTTCACTTCCAACGTCGCCCGCCACTGGCGCCTGCCGCGCAAGGGCGTGATCGAGGCCGGCGCGGACGCGGACCTCGTCGTGCTGGACGACGCGGGGCGGCCGGCGGACGTGATGGCGCGGGGGGCGTGGCATGTGCGGGGCGGGCGGGTTTTGCGGCGGGGGATGTTCGGGTAGGGGAAGGTGGCGCGCACGAGAGCAGGGCGGTGCGCAGGTCGGCGTACGGGTGCGGAGGGGTCATGCGGACGAATCGTCCTCCAGGTGCAGGCTGTGCATCAGCCGGTGCGCCAGCGGGGCGATCAAGACGCCGGCCATCAACAGGAACACGACGCCCGAGAAGAGGGCGTACGTGCCCGCGAACAGCTTGCCGGCGACGGTGTGCTCCTCCCCGGCGGGGCCCATGCCGCTGAGGATCATCGACGCGTTGACGTAGGCGTCCAACCAGCCCATGTGCTCGGTGTATCGGTAGCCGATCATGCCCAGCGCCAGTGCACCCGCCGCCATCAAGAGCGTCAGCCCGGCGTGGCGGGCGAGCCGGCGGGCGAAGACGTCCACCGGGGCCAGGGGATCCGACCGGCGTTCGAAGTTCAGGAACCGCATGGACAACGCCTTGGTGCATGAGCGGCGGCGATGGGAACCATTGTCCGCCAATGCGACGGCCGTCGCAACGTGGTGCGGCGAAGCCGCGGGTCCTTTCGAACCGCGCCCACTACCCCCATTCGCCTCCTCGCATTAAACTCCTAACACCGCCGACGTCGCTACCGACGTCGCTACCGACGTCGCCACCAACTCGGCTGCTGCCGACCAACCTCCCGCGTGCCCCGCGCCCGCCACGACCGAGAGACGGCCTTTGACCCGCGGCTTCACGATCCCGATCGGCGGCGCCGAAGAGAAGATCCGCACGCCCGACATCCTGTCGCGCTTCGTCGCCCTGTGCGGCGGTGAGCGGGCGCGGATCGTCGTCGTCCCCACGGCCTCGATGCTGCCGACCACGGGGCGCAAGTACGAGATCGTGTTCAAGCGGCTCGGTGTGGCCGACGTGACCGTCGTGCCGATGGAGACGCGGGCGGACGCCGCGCGCGCCCGCAACGTCGATGCGCTGGACGGCGCGGACGGCGTGTTCATGACGGGCGGCAACCAGCTCCGGCTGTCGACGACGCTCGGCGGCACGCCGTTCGCCGATCGAATGCGGCACCTGCACGCGCACGGCCTCCACGTCGCCGGCACGTCGGCGGGCGCCGCGGTGATGAGCGCGCACATGATCGCCTTCGGCGACGACGGCCCGACGCCGCGGGCGGACATGGTGACGCTCGCGCCGGGGTTCGGGTTCACGGACCTGGCGATCATCGACCAGCATTTCCGGCAGCGCGATCGGATCGGGCGATTGCTGACGGCGCTGTCCTACAACCCGAGCTTCGTCGGCGTCGGCCTGGACGAGGACACGGCGGCTTTCATCGGCCCCGACGACGTGCTGACCGTGGCCGGCAGCGGCGCGATCACGGTCGTCGACCCGTCCGACGTCTCGTTCACGTCCCTGGACTCCGCCAACCGCCACGACCCCGTGAGCATCCTGGGCGTGCGCCTCCACGTGCTGACGGACGGGGCGAAGTATGACCTGATGGAGCGCAGGGCGACGCCGCCGTCGGTGCGAGCGGACCTGCCGCCGGTGGGCGAGGCGAAGGACGACGTGATCGATGCGGCGGCGGTGCGCGAAGCGATCTCGTAGGCTGGGGTGTCCGTCTGGACGGTGTCGGTGTGTTTATGATCCGTTCGGATATTTGTCATCCGTAGAGGGATCGTGAATCGCAGTGTCGGAATGGATTCGACGTCACGATCCCATGGGTGAGCCCACCCGACATCGCTCATCCCACCGCATCGGAGACGCAACGATGATCAGCCGACGCCGGTCCAGCCCGCTGGTCGCTCCCACGCTCGCCACCCTCAGCATCGCCATCGCCGTCGCGCTGCTCGCTGTCGCCGCGACCGCCGGCCGACAACGCTCCCCCGCCACCGCGGCCCCGCTCGATGACGTTCCGTCCGACTGGAGCCGCGTCGACACGGGGCCGTTCTCCGTCGCGTTGCCGCCTGGGTGGCGGTATGAGCGGGGGCAGGGCATCGATTCGTTCGTGGGCCATCTCGTCGGCGACGGGCAGGAGTTGAAGTTTGACTACGGCGCGTACTGGAACTCGCCACCGGCGGACGAGACACGCCACGAGGTGACGCTCGAACACGTGGACTTCCGCCAGGCGCAGATCTTCCGCCCGCGCGCTCCGCAAGATGTCATCGCTCTGTTCATCGAGCACACCGACGACTTCGGCGGATTCGGGGGACCGATGCACCTCAGCATCGTGGGCCATGATGTGCCGCTGGTCGATCAAGATCGCGTCGTGCAGATCTTCCGCTCCGTCCGCTTTCGGCGGCTGCTGGGCGCGGGCGGGCGGTGGGAGCAGGTGGCGCCCCCGGACGGCAATGTCGCGCTGACCGACATCGATGCGCTCCGTAGCCGCGAGACGCTGGTCTTGGGTGCTCGCTACCTGTCACCGACCGACGGTTCCACCGCGACGATGCAGGCAACGGTGTTCAGGTCGACGGCCGCCGGCTGGCAGGAAGATGCGCTGGCGACGGGCGATGGAGCGATCGCGTGGGCCGTCGCCGGCGATTGGGTTTCGACCGGCGCCGCCCTTTACCTGTACGACGCAACCGCCATGCGATGGCGGCTTGAACGGACCCTCTCCGGGGACAACCGGGTGTTCGACATGGCGCTTGAATTCAACTCCAGGACCAACGGCTGGGCGATCGGCTGGCACGGCGTCATCCGCCTGGCCAAGGGCCGGTCGACCGAAATGGACGAGGGGTGGGGCGCGGCGCAAGGCACGGCGATCGACATTCTGTCGCGTCAGCCCCTCTCACCGTCGACGCGCCCAGCGCCGAACGAGGCGATCGCCGTCGGCGGCCTCGACGGTCTGGCGCTGTTCGATGGCGAACGCTGGCAGGCGCGGACGCTGGGCCATCCGGACCTCACCGCCCTTAGCGTCGACGCCGTCGCGGCCGACGAGGCGTGGATGGTCGGCGACGACCAAACCACCGGACACGGCGTGTTCCTGCACGGCCTGGGCAGGGACGCCATGACGACGACGCGAGAAGCGCCGCAGCCGCTCTGGTCGATCGACCTCCTGTCGCCCGCTGAGGGCTGGGCCGTCGGCGGCCACACTTCTGGCGAGGCTGACGGCGAACTGTGGCGCTTCGAGGACGGTTCGTGGGAGCGTCAGCCTCCCCCGTGCACCTGCTTCCTGAAGTCTGTACAGGCGCTGCAAAACGGTGAAGCATGGGCCGTTGGCTACCGAACGACGGACACGCTGGCGCGCCGCGGCGTTGTCCTGCACTACGTGCCGGCTGCGACGGCGACGGTGACGCCGGATGTGCGTGTGTTCATGCCGTGGGCTGGGCGGGAGCAACAACGAGAGGGGGCTGCGGCGGGGGGCAACGACTGAAGTCGTCGCTGGGGGTGCCGCTGCGCGGCACCGCGCGCCTGCCTTCGCAGGCGCCAAACCCCCGGATGATCGTGCCGCGTCCGTCCTGGCGCCTGCGAAGGCAGGCGCGCGGTGGCCAAAGGCCACCCCCAGCGACGGCTTCAGCCGTTGATCCTTATGCCGTTCAACGCCCTACTACCGACAAACCACCACCCCCCCCACCCGCCGATACACCCCCACCAACGCGTCCGGATCCCGCGCCAGCCACATCGCGTCCGGCCCGCCGGCGATCACGAGCAGCGTTGGGACGTCGACGTCGTCGCCGAGGCCCAGCGCGTAGATCACGGCGCCCTTGGCGCGGGCGTACGTGGCGGCGTCCTTGACGGTGTCGCGGGCATCGACCTGGATGCCGTCCGTCAGCAGGACGATCACTGACCGATTCTCCGCGACGTGCTTCGGGCCGGCGGCCTCGTTCGCACCGGCCACGATGCCGCGGTCGATGCGCGTGCCGTTGCCGGGCGTGATCGAGTCCAGCGCGCCCTCGATCCGCGCCTGGTCCGTGGACAGCGGCAGGACGACGCGGGCCGTGGCGTCGTAGGCCACGACCGCCACCTGGCTTTCGCCGAGGCGCGGTCCGAGCAGGTCGACGAACGCCTTGGCGCCGGCGACGGCCTGGGCCAGCTTGGGGCCGGCCATGCTGGCCGAGGCGTCGATGACCAGCGCGACGTCCACCGCCTGGATCGCCGGGAAGCACCAGTTGCGGGCGCTGAACGGCAGGTAGATCGTCCGGATGTTCGGTGCGATCACCTCGACCTGCGCGCGCGGGATGTCGAACCGGCGGCGGGTGCCGTCGCCGTCCGTGTACTCGGCCCAGAGCGCGGCGCTGATCGGCTGGAGGCCGTCGGCGCTGAGGCGGACGGCGTAGGGCAGCACGGTGTCGTCCGCGGTCAGGAACGGGCGCCACCACGTGCGCACCCCGCCCGGGTCGACGGCCGGTTCGCCCGCCACGGGCGGCTCGGGCGTCGCGGCGCCCTGCAGCTCTTCGTGGACGCGGACGTCGGTGACGCTGAACGAGAGGATGATCGCCGCGATCTTCTGGTAGATCTCGCCCAGCTGGCCGATGTCCGGCGCCCGGTAGTAGTGCGACGGCGCGCTGGCCACTTTGAGGAGCGTGTCGTTCGCGGCGTCGACCCCGAGGCCGATCGTGAAGAACACCGTCCCCGTCGCTTTGGAGGCGTCGGCGGCGGCGATGATCCCTTCCGCGGCCGGCTCGATGCCATCCGAGAGCACGACCATCACCTTGACCGCCGTCGCCCGCCCGGTGTCCTCGAACTCGCGGTCCGCCATCCGGATCGCCGCGCCGATCGACGTGCTGCCCTGCGGCGTGCCCATTTGCCCGAGCGCCCGCAGCACCCGGTCGGCGCGATCCGTCAGCGGTTGGGCGACATACGGGTCGCTGTTGAACGGCACGAGGCCTACCCGATGCCGCGTGAAGTCGACGTTGTTCACGAACTGCCCGACGGCCGCCTTGGCTGCGTCGAACTTGCCGCCCTCGGCCATCGAGCCCGAGCGGTCGACGAGCAGCATGATGTCCGCCCGCCCGCGCGACTCGACCGGACAGTCGCCGCCGATGTGGATCGCGACGTCGAGGCGCGCGTTCCGCTCGACGGATGCCGCGGCCGGTACCTGGGATCCCGCGAACGCGCAAAGCCCCGGGCCGTGGATCGCCGTGGGCGTGGGCGTGGGCGTTTCCGCGCGCGGGCGCTGCGCGGCGGTCACGGCCAAACGCGGGCTGCCCAGGGCGACGGGGACGACGGCGGCGACGAGCAGCGCCAGCGCGATGGAGGCGCCGTATGGGACGCGTGGGGCGCGTAGGGCGCTTGGGACGATGCGGTGGGTGTCGTCTAGACGGTGGGTCGTCGCCATCGGTGTGCCTCGCGGGTGGGGGGTCGAGCCCGATGGGGGGCAGGCACTATGATGACGGACGAGGGGGGGGAAAGGCAACGGGGGGTGGGGGGCGGTGGGGGGGATTGGGTGGGCGGTGGGGGGGGATGACCCCGCGGTAAGGGCGAAGCATGCGTTGCGAACCGGCCTGAATTCATCGCGGTGGCATGACGACGCATGCTTCGCCCCTACGATGCACATCGCGTGGTGGGGGCCTGGCGGACAACGGACGCACTGCACATCACGCGATGCGCGTCACCACCCCCGCCGCCCCGTCCCAGCCCGCCCCACCTGGATCCGGTAGTGCTCCTGCAGCCCGCGCACGCTGATGTCCCGGTCGCGCAGGGCGCGGATTCCGGCGACGCAGGCCACGGCCGCGGACAGCGTGGTGAGCAGCGGCACCTTGTGGGCGATCGCGGTCTGGCGGATCGCTTGGCCGTCCGCATAGGCCGTTGGGCCGAGGGGTGTCGAGATCACGAGGGCCACGCGACCGGCGGCGACGGCGTCGGCGACGTGCGGGGAGCCGTCGCTGACCTTGTTCACGCGCTCGACGGGCAGGCCAAGGCGCTCCAGCCAGTCGGCGGTGCCGGCGGTGGCCATCAGGTCGAAGCCCATGCGGTGCAGGTCGCGGGCGATCTTGCCTGCCGCCGGCTTGTCGTCGTCGTTCACCGTCACGAGCACCGTGCCGCCCGTCGGCAGCGCCATCCCGGCCGCCTGGGACGCCTTGGCGAACGCGTGGCCGAAGTGGCTGGCGTGGCCCATCACCTCGCCGGTCGAGCGCATCTCGGGGCCGAGCTCCACCGCGGCGCCGACGAGCTTGTCGAACGGCAGCACGACCTCTTTCACGAAGAACCCGTCCACGGCCGGCGACTCGACGAGCCCGATCTGCGCCAGCGTCCGACCGGCCGCGATCTCCGCCGCGATCCGCGCCAGCGGCACGCCCGTCGCCTTGGCGATGAACGGCACGGTGCGGCTGCAGCGCGGGTTGACCTCCAGGACGAACACGACGTCGTCCTTCACCGCGAACTGCAGGTTCATCAGCCCCTTGACGCCCAGCTTCAGGCCGATCTGCTCGGTGTACTCGGCGATCACCGACAGGTGGTAGCTGCTCACGCGATACGGCGGCAGCACCATCGCGCTGTCGCCCGAGTGGACGCCCGCCTCCTCGATGTGCTGCATGACCCCGCCGATCACCACCCGCTCGCCGTCGCACAGCGCGTCGACGTCGATCTCGTACGCGTCCTCTACATACCGATCGATGAGGATCGGCCGTCCGTCCGCCGCCGCCACCGCCACGCCCAGGAACCGTTCGAGCTCCTCAGGGGCGTAGACGATGCCCATGCCGCGGCCGCCCAGCACGTAGCTCGGCCGCACGAGCACGGGGTAGCCGATGCGTTCGGCGACGATGCGCGCCTGCTCCAGGCTGCGCGCCATGCCGTGCTCGGGCTGCGGGATGTCCAGGTCCGCGAGCATCGCCCCGAACCGCTCGCGGTCCTCGGCCAGGTCGATCGTCTCGGGCGACGTGCCCCAGATCGGGACGCCGGCGGCCTCCAGGCGGCGCGCCAGGTTCAGCGGCGTCTGCCCGCCGAACTGCACGAGGACGCCGGCCGGCTTCTCGACGTCGCAGATCGCCAGGACGTCCTCGACGGTCAGCGGTTCGAAGTACAGGCGGTCCGAGGTGTCGTAGTCCGTCGAGACCGTCTCGGGGTTGCAGTTCACCATGATCGTCTCGAACCCGAGGTCCGACAGGGCCTTGGACGCGTGGACGCAGCAGTAGTCGAACTCGATCCCCTGGCCGATGCGGTTCGGACCGCCGCCCAGGATCATCACCTTGCGCTTCTCGGACGGATCGGCCTCGCACGGGCCGTCCGCGATCGGGTACACGCTGTACAAGTAGGGCGTGAACGCCTCGAACTCCGCCGCGCACGTGTCCACCCGCCGGAACCGCGGCACGACGCCGATCGCGTGCCGCAGCGCCCGCACGTCGTCCTCGCTGGGCGCGAGGTGCTCGCGCGCGCACAGCCGCGCGATCCGCGCATCCGACACGCCGATCGCCTTGGCGGCGCGCAGGACATCCACGGGCAGCGCGTCCAACGTGTACGCCGCGACATCGCGCTCGACGTCGATCATCGCGCGCAGCTCGTCGACGAACCACGGGTCGTAGCCGGAGGCGCCGGCGACCGCGGCCGTGTCCGCGCCGGCGGCCAGGGCCCGGGCGACGGCGCGCAGGCGGCTGGGGAGGGGGCGGGCGAGGTCGGTCGGTGACCATGCAGGCCGGGGTGCGCGTTCACCGGGCGGTGAGGGCGAAGCATGCGTCGCGTGCTTCGCCCCTACGTTGGGCATCGCGTTGTCGTTGGATGTCGTCGTGCCGCCGTTGATGGGCATCGCGTTGTCGTTGGATGCCGTCGCGCCGCCGTTGATGGGGATCGCGTTGTCGTTGGATGCCGTCGCGCCGCCGTCGCCCAAGGCATCCGGCGGGGTCAAACCGTCCCACCCGACCTCGAGTCCGCGCAGCGCCTTGTTCAGCGCCGCCG
>JBDTSC010000147.1:0-9197 GCA_039931375.1 Ardenticatenales bacterium | reverse complement strand
CGCCGATGCGGACGCTGGTCACGGAGTAGCGGGTCCGGGGATCCGTACGGATCGTCCGAGGGTGAGGGAGGCCGGCGTGACGCCGGCCTCCCTTCTTTTTGTTCTTCTGCTTGTTCCGGCGTCGGCGGGCGCGAACGCCGTCTCTATGACGCGCATCATGCACCCCCGCCCGCCACGCCCGATATCCTGGCGGCGTGATCCCATCGACCGCCCGCCTGGCGTCCGCGGCCGCCGACGCCGGCGGCACACCGCTGAACCTATGCCTGCACTGCGGCAGCCCGGTACCCAGCAGCCGTTCGGACGGCTACTGCTGCGCCGGCTGCATGGCGGTGCGTCGGCTGCTCGGTGACGCCGGGCTGGACGGCTACTACGCCCTGCGGCCGGCGCGGATCCGCCCGCTGCTGGACTACTTCGAGCGCCAAAGCTCGCTCGAGTGGCTGGATGGGGACCCGGGCGCCGCCAGCGGCCGCCTGGATCTGGCCGTCGAGGGCATCCAGTGCGCCGCCTGCGTCTGGGCGATCGAGAAGCTGGCGCGCCGCGACGGGCTGGCGCGCCTGGGCGTGAACTCCGCGCTCGGGCAGCTGAGCCTGCGGTTCGACCCGGCCCGGTTCGACGTGCGGGCATACCTCGAAGCGCTGGCCGACTTCGGCTACCGCGTCCGGCCCGCCGCGGACGCGAGCGCGCGCGCCGATCCGAGCCGCGGGCTGCTGTTGCGCCTGGGCGTCTGCGCCGCGATCACGCTCAACACGATGTCGTTCTCGCTGCCCTTCTACCTGGGCCTGGCGGAGGGCGCGGGCGCACTGCAGAGCTGGCTGCGCGGACTGTCCGTGCTGCTGACGACGGTGGCCGTCGGGTATGGCGGCAGCTATTTCTTTGGCCGGGCGTGGCGCTCGGCGCGCCACGGCATCGCCCACTTCGACATCCCGGTAGCGATCGGGATCTTGGCCGCGTACGCCGGGTCGCTCTGGGCGCTCGCCGAGGGACGCACGGACGCCCTGTACCTGGATTCCGTCAACGTCTTTCTCACGTTCATGCTGCTCGGCCGGTTCCTGCAGGAGCGCACGCTGCAGCGGAATCGACGGCAGCTGCTCCGATCGGACGCGTTCGGCCTCGCCATGGTGACCGCGCTCGACCCGCGCGCCCACGACATCCCGTGGCGCGAGGTCCGGCCGGGTACGCGGCTCCTCCTCCAACCGGGCAGCCTCTGCCCCGCGGAGGCGACGCTGCGCTCGCGCCACGCCCTGGAGTTCGACCTGGCGTCCCTCACGGGCGAGCGCGCGCCGGCGACCGTGCCGCCCGGTGGACCGGTGCGCGCCGGCGCGCGGCTGGTCAGCAACCAGCCGGCCCACGTCGACGCGCGGGCCGGCTTCGATGCGTCCGCGCTGGCGGCGCTCCTGCCGCAGGGGCGCGGGCCGGAGGAGCTGCCGGTCCTCTGGCGCTGGAGCGTCCAGGTGTACGTGTTCGTCGTCCTTACCGCGGCGCTGGCCGGCCTGGTCGGCTGGTGGCCGACGGACCCGCACCGCGCGGCGCAGGTCTTCATCTCCGTCCTGGTCGTGACGTGCCCGTGCGGCCTCGGGATCGCCGTGCCGCTGGCGCGCACGCTGGCGGACCAGCGGCTGGCCCGCGGCGGCGTGACGGTACGCCAGCCGGGAGTGCTGGATCGGCTGCTGACCGTGCGGCAGGTGTGGCTGGACAAGACCGGCACCCTCACCCTGGCGGATCTCGAGCTGAAGGACGACGGCGCGATCGACGCCCTGGACGACGCCGCGCGGCGCGCGCTGATGGGCGCCGCGGGCGCGAGCCGCCATCCGGTCAGCCGCGCCCTGTTCCACGAGCTGACCGCGCGGGGCGTGCCCTATCCAGACGACGGCGACGCGACGGAGATCCCCGGCCAGGGCGTGCGCTTCGTGGACGGCGCGGGCGACTGGTTCCTCGGGCGGACGATGGCGCCCGATGGCGCGGCGCGCGCGGAGCTGCGGCGGGACGGACGACCGGTGGCCGCGTTCCACTTGACGGAGCGCGTGCTGATGGACGGCGCGGCGTCCGTGGAGCGGCTGCGCAGCCTCGGCCTTGGGGTTGGCCTGCTCAGCGGCGACGCGCCGGCGCGGGTGGCGGCGATGGCGGACCAGCTCGGTCTGCGCACGGGCGAGGCGCGGGGCGATCTTAGCCCCGCGGACAAGGCGCGGGCCGTGGCCCTCGCGCCCAGCCTTATGCTCGGCGACGGCCTGAACGACTCGCTCGCGCTGCAACGTGCCGTCGTGAGCGGCAGCCCCGCCTGGGAGCGAAGCGCGTTGGCGGACGAGAGCGACCTCAGCTTCGCGTCCGGGTCGTTGGCGTGGCTGCCCGAGCTGTTCGGCACCGCGCGCACGCTGCATCGCGTGATGTGGGGGAACCTTTTCTTCGCGTGGGGCTACAACGGGCTCCTGATCGCCCTGGCGCTGAGCGGCCGCTTCTCCCCGCTCCTGTGCGCGGTCACGATGCCCGCCAGCTCCCTTGTCGTCAGCGCCGCTACAACGCGGGCGCTGCGCCGATGAACGTGCTGATCCTGCTGATCTTTATCAGCGTGATCCTGGCCGCCCTGGCGGTGGCCCTGTTCGTGTACAGCGTCCGCAACGAGGACCTCGACCATTCCCTACAGCTGTCGCTCAAGCCCCTGGAGGACGATCGGTGATCGAAGAAGTGCAGGTGACCTACGACGACGTCTCGGTGCGTCGATTCCTTTGGGCGTCGGTGCTCTGGGGCGCCGTCGGCATGCTGGTCGGCCTGATCATCGCCTCCCAGCTGGCGTTCTGGCAGCTGAACGGCCCGGGCACGATCCCTTGGATCCAGTTCGGACGGCTGCGGCCGCTGCACACGAACGCGGTGATCTTCGCGTTCGTCGGCAACATGATCTTCGCCGGCGTCTACTACAGCACGCAGCGGCTCCTCAAGACGCGCATGGCGTCCGACTTCCTGTCATCGCTCCACTTCTGGGGCTGGCAGCTGATCATCGTCTCCGCGGCGATCACGCTGCCGCTCGGGCTGACGCAAGGCAAGGAGTACGCGGAGCTGGAGTGGTTCATCGACATCGCGATCGCCGTGATCTGGGTGGCGTTCGCGGTGAACTTCTTCTGGACGCTGGTGAAGCGACACGAGAAGAACCTGTACGTCGCGATCTGGTTCTACATCGCCAGCATCCTCACGATCGCGGTGCTCCACATCGTGAACAGCCTGGCGCTGCCGTCCGACGTGCTGCACTCGTACAGCGCCTTCGGCGGCGTGCAGGACGCCCTCGTGCAGTGGTGGTACGGCCACAATGCGGTGGCGTTCTTCCTGACGACGCCCATCCTCGGGATCATGTACTACTTCATGCCCAAGGCGATCGGCAAGCCGGTGTACAGCTACCGACTGTCGATCATCCACTTCTGGTCGCTCGTGTTCCTCTACATCTGGGCTGGGCCGCACCACCTGCTGAACAGCGCCCTGCCGGACTGGGCGCAGAACCTGGGCACCGCCTTCTCCGTCATGCTCTGGGCCCCCAGCTGGGGCGGCATGATCAACGGCCTCCTCACGCTGCGCGGCGCGTGGGACAAGCTGCGCACGGACCCGGTCGTGAAGTTCTTCGTCGCCGCCGTCACGTTCTACGGCATGGCCACCTTCGAGGGGCCGATGCTCTCGATCCGGTCGATCAACGCCCTGGCGCACAACACGGACTGGATCATCAGCCACGTCCACGGCGGGGCGCTGGGTTGGAACGGCTTCATGGCCGCCGGCATGTTCTACTTCCTCGTGCCGCGACTGTACGGCACGAAGCTATACAGCGAGCGGCTGGCGAACCTCCACTTCTGGGTCGGGCTGGTCGGCATCGTCCTGTACATGGCATCGATGTACGTCAGCGGCATCACGCAGGGCCTGATGTGGCGCGCGCTGACGCCCGAGGGCACGCTGCTCTACCCGAACTTCCTGGAGAGCATCTCCGCCAGCCGGACGATGTACATGGTCCGCGCGGTCGGCGGCCTGTTGTACCTGTCGACGTTCCTGGTGATGGCGTACAACCTGATCAAGACGGCCCGCGCCGGCAGCGCCCAGACCGTCTCGCTGACCGTGAGCGTCGAGGGCAAGACGGCCGCGAAGGCCGCCCCCAGCGCCGCGCAGCTGCTCGTATCGCCCATCATGGGCCTGATCGTGCTCGGCCTCATCCTGTCGATGGCGCTCGGCGTGCAGGGCAAGACGATCGGCGTCGGGGTGCTCGTGGCGCTCGCGCTGTTCGCGCTGCTCGTGCGCGCGCTGCGGGCGCGGGGCGTCGGGATGTACGGCGGCACGCCGTGGCACGAGCTGATCGAGGGCAAGGCGCTGCTGTTCACGGTGCTCGTGCTCATCGCCGTCCTGATCGGCGGCATGGTGCAGATCCTGCCGATGGTGTTCTCCGAGCAGGCCGTCGCGCTGGCGCGCACTCAGACGCCGTACTCGCCGCTCGAGCTGGCCGGCCGCGACATCTTCCGGCGCGAGGGCTGCTACGTCTGCCACACCCAGATGATCCGCCAGATCGCCTCGGAGTCGCTGCGTTATGGGCCGCCGAGCGAGGCGTGGGAGTCCATGTACGACCACCCGTTCCAGTGGGGCTCCAAGCGCACCGGCCCGGACCTGGCGCGCGTCGGCGGGAAGTACCCCGACCTGTGGCACTTCAAGCACATGCAGGACCCGCGCTCCACATCCCAGGGCTCGATCATGCCCAGCTACGCGTTCCTGGCGGACAGCCGCCTGGACACGGAGCGCATCCCGCGCGTGATGAACGTGATGCGCCGCCTGGGCGTGCCGTACGACGGTCCCGCGATCGACGGCGCCGTCGATGCGGCCAAGGCGCAGGCCAAGGGCATCGCGGACGGGCTGAACGCCCAGGGGGAGACGGCCGCGCCGGACACGGAGCTGATCGCGCTGATCGCCTATTTGCAGAAGCTCGGCACGGACATGAACCGGCCGCAGGCGCAGAAGTGAGGAGCACACCATGAAATCGTTGATCGTCGACGGCCTGCCCGGGGATCCGCAGCTGCTGGCGTTCCTGTTGGCCTTCGTGGTCATCTTCAGCGTCGTCGTGGCGTGGCAGATGCGCCCGGCGGTCCGCGCGCAGCAGGAGCACCTGGCGCAGCTGCCGCTGAACGATGAGGACTGATGATCCATGAAGGCTGACACCGCCCCGCAACACAGGAGCGTGTAGGATGAAGAACGAGCGGCGCGACGTCGTTCGCGAGCATAACTTCGATGGGATCCAGGAGTTCGACAACCAGCTGCCTCGATGGTGGCTCGGCACGTTCGGCATCACGATCCTGGTCGCTTTGTACTGGTGGACCGCCCACTACACGTTCCAGGCGGAGCCGAGCCTTCGCGAGATCCACGCCCAGGAGTTCCAGGCGCTCCAGCAGCTGCAGGAGGAGAAGCTGGGCAAGCCCCCGACCGCCGACGAGGTGTTGACCGCGCTGGCGGATCCGGCCGCGCTGGCCGAGGGCAAGAAGACGTTCGCGACGACGTGCTTCGCCTGCCACGGCCCGCTCGGGGAGGGCAAGATCGGCCCCAACCTCACGGACACGTACTGGATCCACGGCGGCAAGCCCGAGGAGATCGGGCGGACGATCTACACCGGCGTGCCGGACAAGGGCATGCCGACGTGGCGCGGCGTTCTGAAGCCCGAGACGATCCGCGACGCGGCGGCGTACGTGATCTCACTCAAGGGCAGCAACCCGCCCAGCGCCCTGCCGCCGCAGGGCACCCCGGAGCCGTAGATGCCTCAGGAAGTCATCACGCTGCACCAGAACCGTGGTTCGATCCGCTCGGACGGCAGCCGCGAGAAGGTGCGCGTCGCCGACGTGCACGGGCGGTTCACGCGCTGGCGCCGCCGGGCGTTCGCCGCGCTGATCGTCCTGTACGCCGTCGCGCCGCTGCTGCGGGTAGGCGGCAAGCCGCTGATCTTCCTGGACATCGTGAACCGCCGCTTCTACCTGGCCGGCCGGACGTTCAACGCGTCGGACGCCTACCTGATCTTCTTCCTGCTGGCCGGCGGCATCCTGGCGATCTTCCTGGCCACGGCGCTGTTCGGCCGGCTTTGGTGCGGCTGGGCGTGCCCGCAGACCGTGTTCCTGGAGGGCATCTTCCGCCCCGTCGAGCGCTGGCTGGAGGGTTCGAAGCACGAGCAGCTCCGGCTGGCCAAGCAGCCGATGAACCTGCGCAAGGCGCGCATCCTCTTCACGAAGCACGCGATCTACCTGGCGGCAGCGCTGCTCGTGTCGCACATCTTCATCAGCTACTTCGTCAGCCTGGATCAGCTGCGCCACTGGGTGTTCGAGACGCCGCGCGAGCACTGGACGGCGTTCGTCTGGATGGGCGCGATCACCGGCGGGCTGTACTTCAACTTCGCCTGGTTCCGCGAGCAGACGTGCCTCATCCTCTGCCCGTACGGCCGCCTGCAGTCCGCCCTGACGGACGACGACACGGTGGTCATCGGCTACGACGTCCAGCGGGGCGAGCCGCGCGGCAGCCTGCACACCGAGGGCGCCGGCGACTGCGTGGACTGCCTGCGCTGCGTCGAGGTCTGCCCGACGGCGATCGACATCCGCGAGGGCCTGCAGCTCGAGTGCATCGGCTGCGCGGCGTGCATCGACGCCTGCGACGACGTGATGACGCGCGTCGGCCGCCCGATCGGCCTCGTGCGCTACGACTCGTTGAACGGCCTGGCGGGCCAGCCCAAGCGCTTCACCCGGCCGCGCGTCCTGGCCTACGCCGCGGCCGTGATCGCGCTGTTCGGGACGGGCGCCGCGTTCGGCGCCGCGCGCCAACCGTTCGAGGCGACGCTGATCCGCCAGACGAGCGCGCCGTACGTGATCGAGGACGGCGCGCTTCGCAATCAGTACTTTGTCCACGTCGTGAACAAGACGCCCCGGCGCAGCACGTTCGAGATCCACCCGACGCTGCCGGACGGCGTGACGGCGATCGTCCCGATCCCATCCGTCGAGCTGGACAGCCTCACGGACATGCGCCTGCCGTTGGTCATCAGCATGCCGGCCGCGTCCTACACGCACGAGTTCGAGGTGGTCGTCGACACGGTGGACCGCGCGACCGGGCAGACGGTGACGTCCCAGCTGCGGTTCATCGGGCCGTGAGCCTGTCGGTGGGCATCCTGGGCGATGCCGGCGTCCGGGCAGTGGCGCACCTGGTGGCGCACGCGATGGCGCACGCCGTCGCCCAGGCAGCCGCCCACGCCGCCGCCCACGCCGCCGCCGCGGCCGACGTCCACGCGGGCGTGCCGTTGCAGGCCTCGGCCGGCGCGCTGGCCTTCTTCACGCTCGGCCTCGCCGGCGGCCTGCACTGCATCGGCATGTGTGGCCCGCTGGCGTGCCTGCTCGGCCGACCGGAGCGCACGCCGCTGTCCAGCCTGGGCCTCTACCATGGCGGGCGGTTGGCGGCCTACGCGATGGTCGGGGTGCTGTTTGCGTCGTTCGGGGCGCCGCTGCGGCCCGTGCTCACGTGGCCCGTGCTGGCCGCCATCGCCGTGCTGCCGCTGCTGCTGTACGCGCTGCGCCCGTCCGATCTGGCGCCGGGCTTCCTCGCGCGATGGCATGCGCTCGGCGCCCGCCGCCTGCGGGGCGTTGCGCCGCCCGTGCGCGCGCTCGGGCTCGGGCTGCTGACGCCCGCGCTGCCGTGCGGCATCCTGTACGCGGCCGCCGGCGCCGCCGTCGCTGCACCCAGCGCGGCGGTCGGGGCGCTGTGGATGGTCGCGTTCGCGGGCGGGACGCTGCCGCTGCTGGTCACGGGCCAGATCGGCTTCACGTGGGCCGCTCGGGTGCGCGGCGGTGCGTGGGTGCCGACGGTGCGACGCGTCGCGGCGCTGGTGGCGGCGCTGACGCTCATTGGGTTTGCGTTGATGGGGCCGATGTGAACACCCGGGCGCACGACGCGTGGTCGCACGTTCTGCCGACCGTGCCGTTCCTGGTGCTGGCGTTCCTGGCCTGGGGCGTCGGGTCGGCGCGCGCCTTCGCGGCTTGGGCGCCGCTGGCGTTGTTCGTGCCGAGCGCCGCGCTGGTGAACCGCGCCTGGCTGCTCGGGCCGGACGCCCCGCCGGGCACGCTGGCCGGCGGGCTGCTGCCGGCGATCGTCGCCGCGGCGGGGTTGGCGCTGAACGGTTCGTGGCTGCTGGCCGCGTTCTTCGCGCTGTGGGCGGTGCGCGCCGGTGCGCTCGTCGGCGCCCGCCGCGCCGCAACGGCGACGACGATGCCGAGCTTTCGCAGCATCCGCGCGTTCGGTCGCGAGACGTGGGGATGGGCGGCGGTGTTCGTCGTGGTGTGGGCGGGGACGTGGCTGCGCGGCGGGTGAACGAACCGCGCGGCGCTACTCGGCCAGCACGATGGCGTCCAACGCCCCGCGATCCAGCACCCGCACCTCCCCGCGCCCGCCCTCGATCCAGCCGGCTTTGGTCCACGCCGACAGCTTGCGGATGCAGCTCTCGACCGTCGTGTTCACCATCTGCGCCAGCTCCTGGCGGGTGAACGGGAGCGTCTGTCCGCCGAACTGGCCGTCCAGCCGCAGCAGCGTGTAGGCCAGCCGCTTGTCGACGCGCTCGACGTTGAGGGCGCAGTCGCAGTGGGCATCGCAGAATTGCGGCGCCATCTCCATGAGCAGCCGCTTGGCGAAGCCGGGCAGGCGATCGAACATCTCGAGAAAGCGCTCGGCCGGGATGCGGACGATCTCGACGTCGCTCGCGGCGCGCGCCGCGCACGGGAACGGCCGCGCCAGCAGCGTCGCCGCGACGCAGAACGTCTGGCCCGGGCCGTAGAAGGCCACGAGGCTCTCGGCGCCGCCGGGCGAGCACTTGGTCAGGTGCACTCGGCCGCTCTTGATCCACCACAGGGCGCGTACGTCGTCACCTTCGAGGTAGATCGACTCGCCGCGCGCGTAGCGCTCGGTCACGCCATAGGCGATGAGGGCGCGGAGGTCCTCGTCGCTGAGGGCGAATGCGTGGTCGGTGAGGGGGGCGATCATAGGCGAGAAGGATACGCGTGGAGCGGGGGCGCGTCCATCGGTGCAGGGCGATTGCATCAAACGGCGTCCGAGGACGGGTACGCAGGGGGGGAGGGGGTGCAGAGCCGCAGGACCGGGGCGCGGGAGGCGGGGCGCCTGAGCTCGTGCAGAGCCGCAGGGCCACGGCGCGTGAGGCGGAGCGCCCGAGCTCG
>JBDTSC010000146.1:0-9228 GCA_039931375.1 Ardenticatenales bacterium | reverse complement strand
GACGTCGGACCGAAGATCGCGACGACGGGCGTGCCGACGGCCGCGGCCAGGTGCGCCACGCCGCTGTCGTTGCCCAGGTAGGCGTCCGCGTGGGCGACGAGGGCGGCGGTGGCGCCCAGCGACAACCGCCCGGTCGCGTCGACGACGCGATCGCGCCCGCCGGGTTCGTCGGGGCCGTCGGGTCCGATGTCCGCACGGTCCGCACGGTCCGCGACCGCCCCGGCCAAGACATCGCCCCCCAGCCGCACGTCGTCCGGGCCGCCGACGAGGATCGCGGAGCCGCCTAGCCGGGCGGCGACGCGGGCCGCGATCACGCCGAAGCGCGCGGCCGGCCAGCGTTTGGCGAGGTGCTCGGCGCCCGGATTCTGGCCGCCGCCGGGGTGCACGATCAGCCAGGGTCGCGGCAGCGGCCCGCCCCGCGCGGTCTCCACGGCCTCGACCACCGCGCGCGCCGCCTCGACGTCGGCCGGGGACGGCACGAAGACGGGCCGCGGGTCGGTGGCCGGCGCGCCGACGGCCCGCGCCAGGTCGAGGTAGATGTCCGTCTCGTGGCGCGGGTCGTCCGGCTGCGCCGGCACGCGCACGGTGTGCAGGCGGCCCCGGCCGCCGCTGTCCAGGCCGACGCGCACCGGGATGCCGGCCAGGCGGGCGATGGCGGCCGGGAGCGGCGAGCGCTCCGCGATGAACGCGGCGTCGTAGCGGCCGCGTCGCAGCGCGAGGACCAAGCGCACGATCGCCCCGAGTGAGAGGTCGCCGCGCATCGTTCCGCTCGCGTCCAGGAGGGCGTGGACGTCGGGGTTGCCGGCGAGCACGGCCCGGCTGTGGCCGCCGACCGCCCAGTCGATCGTCGCCGCCGGCCAAGCGGCCTTCAGGCTCCGGGCGAGCGGTGTCGTCATCAGGACATCGCCGATGCAGCACGGTTTGAGGAGGACGATGCGATGGGGGGCGAACCCGCGTGGGAGCCCGCTCACCCGCCGTTCCGCCGGTGCGCACCCGTTGGCCGACGTCGCCCCCCGGCCCGGGCCGCGCTCACGTCGTCCTTCGCCGTCCACCGCCCCGCGGCGCCGTCGAAGCCGGCCCCGGCGCCGTCGGGCCGTGGTATGGCGGCGCGATGATCTCGAACAGCGTGCACAGCCGGCGGTCGAACATGCGGGTCCGCAGGCGTGGGTTCAGCGCGTCCAGGCGCCCGGCCGTCGTGATCACGGTCGGCAGGCGGGCGGCGTAGCGGTGGTTGAGGAGCTGGTACAGCTTCTCCTGCGCCCACGGCGTCGCGCTCTCGGTGCCCAGATCGTCCAGCACGAGCAGCGGGGTCGATCGGACCTCCTCGAAGCGCTTGTCGTAGCCGGTCCGGCTGCTCGGGCTGAACGTGTTGCGCAGGTGATCGAGCAGGTCCGGCACGACGATGAACATGGCGGCGCCGCCGTTCGCGACGACCTCGTTCGCGATCGCCGCCGCCAGGTGCGTCTTGCCGCTGCCGTTCTCGCCGAGCAGCACGAGCCAGCCGCGCGGGTCGCCGGCGAAGCCGTGGCCGAGCTCCTGCGCGCGGGCCAGGTTTTCGGACTGCGGGCGGGGCAGCTGGGCCGCCCGCACGTCCCAGGTGGCGAACGTCGCGTCGCGATATAAGTGGAGGCTGGACAACTCGACGGCCTCGCCGGACACGCCGCCGCGGTAGTCGAGCGCCTTCAGGGCGTAGACCTTGACGACGTCGAAATGACCCAGCCGCGAGCGGAGCCGCTCGTCGAACTCGTCGGGCGCCAGGTTCGTCGTGATGACGGTCGGCAGCTGGAGCGTGTAGCGGTGGTTGAGGATCTGGAACAGCTTTTCGCCCGCCCACGGCGTCGGCGACTGCGTGCCCAGGTCGTCCAGGATGAGCAGCGGCGTGCCGCGGACCGCCTCGAGCCGCTCGTCGACGGTCGATTCGGCGTCCGGCGCGAAGGCGGCGCGCAGGTAGTCCAGGAGGTCGGGCACGACGACGAACAGCGCTGGCTGCTCGGCCATCAGCCGCGCGTTGGCGATGGCGGCCGCCAGGTGCGTCTTGCCGGCGCCGTAACCGCCCCACAGCACGAGCCAGCCCTCGGGCCGCTCCGCGAACCGCTTGGCCGCCGCCCACGCCGCCTCGAGCGTGCGCACCGCCTCGGGCGCGTTGCCGGGCGCATCGGCGCGGAACGTCTCGAACGTCATGTCGCCCAGCGCCGCCAAGTGGGACGCGGCGCGGATGTCCGCCGCCCGCCGGTCCGCCAGCGACTCGGCGATGCAGGCGCACGGGAACGCCTTCCCGAAGTCGGGATGGTCGATCGGCACGTCGCGCCGCAGCCAGCCGACGCCGCCGCAGATCGGGCAGACCGGAGGGCCGAGGTCCGCCGCGCGGTCCGCGTCGCTAGTGCTTGATCCAGGCCGCGTACGGGCCTTCGCTATCGGGCCGGCGAGTGGCTTCAGCGCGTCGCCCAGTGACTTCATCGTCCTCTCCCTCGTAGCCGTCCCGTTCCCAGCGCGTGAGAATCGCCCGGACGTAGCTCCACTTGCGCGCGCCGTTCGCCGCGGCCAGCCGAAAGGCGCGCGCGATCCATGCTGGCGGGTACTCGGCGGCCGCCTCGGCCAGCTCGTCGGCCAGCACGGGCGTGATCATGCCGATCGTCTGCTCGTACAGCGCGTAGATCGTCGCGCGGGCCGCGGGGTCGTCTTCGCCCGCTCCGGCTGCGGACGTCGCGTCGGTCGTCACATCGGCGGCGGCCCTTGCGAGGTCCGGCCAGCGGTTCGGGTCGGCGGCGGCCGCGTCGAACACTTCGCGCCCGGCGCGGTCGTTGATCACGAGCCAGCCGCCGCCGTCCAGGACGAGGCCCCGGGCGGTCAGCTCGCGGCAGGCGGCGTCGAGCGCGAGGGCAATGGCATGAGACCCCGTGGACCGATTGGACGGATTGGACCCATAAGACCCATTGGACGCATGGGTCTCCGTCGATGCGTCCGACCCTGCGCCCACAGCCGTCGCCGCGCGCCGCAGCCCGAGATCCGCGGTCACGTCACCGGTCCGGACGGCCGGCGGGGCGCCGGCGGGACGGCGGTGGACCTGCCAGAGCAGCCACAGCAGCACGCGCAGCGCGAGCGGGTTGTCGATGGCGGTCAGGTCGCGGCTGAACAGGAGGTCGGGCACGGGCGTCGTCCGTGCGCCGGACGGATAGCCGGTTGCGGCGCGCGGATCGCGGGCGGCCTCGCCGGCGGGGCGTCGAGCGGCGGGGGGCGGCGATGCGTTCCGGCTCACGGCGCCCCCCAGCCGGCCGGTGGCGCGTCGAGGGCGGCGCCGCTCGGGGCCTTGGCCAGGTCGGCGAAGCGCGTCTCGCTGCCGATGAACACGAGCTCGATCTGCCCGGTCGGCCCGTGCCGGTGCTTGGCGACCATGACCTCGGTGATGTTCGACCGCTCCGTCTCCTTGCCCGCCTCGGCGTCGCGGTACAGGAACAGGACGATGTCCGCGTCCTGCTCGATCGCCCCCGACTCGCGCAGGTCGGACAGCTGCGGCCGGCGATCCGCCCGGCTCTCGACGGCGCGCGAGAGCTGGCTGGCGGCGATGACGGGCACCTTCAGCTCGCGCGCGAGCCCCTTGAGGCTGCGCGAGATGTGGCCGATCTCCTGGACGCGGTTCTCCGTCCGAAGACCCGCCTGCATGAGCTGGAGGTAGTCGATGATGACGAGGTCGACGCCGCGCTCGGAGACGAGCCGCCGCACCTTGGCGCGCACCTCGAACGGCGAGATGCCCGGCGTATCGTCGATGTAGAGCGGCGCACCGGCCAGCTCGCCCATCGCCCGCGTGAGCAGCTCGAGGTCGCGGTCGCTGCGGATGCGCCCAAGGCGGAGGTCCTGGGTGGACAGTCCGGTCTTGGACGCCAACAGGCGCTGCGCCAGCTGTTCGGCGCTCATCTCGAGGCTGAACACGGCCACCGTCAGCCCGGCATCGATCGCGACGTTCGCGGCCACGCTCAGCAGCCAGCTGGTCTTGCCCATGCCCGGCCGGCCCGCGACGATGCACAGGTCGGACGGCTGCAGGCCGCCGAGGAGGCGATCGAGGTCCGTGAAGCCGGTCGACGTGCCGAGCATCGACTCGCGGTTGGCCTGGATCTCCTCGATCCGCTCGAAATAGGCGTCGAGGATCTCGCGCAGGCTGAGCAGCTCGCGCCGCTGGCGATCCTTGAAGACGTCGAACAGGACGCCCTCGGCCTGGTCGATCGTCTCCTCGACGGTCTCGGCGTCGTCCGACCATGCGATCTGGGCGATCTTGCCCGCGGCCGAGATGAGGCGGCGCATGACGGACGCGCGCTCGACCAGGTGGGCGTAGTGCTCGACATAGTGGGCCACCGGCGTGTGCGCCATCAGCTCGGTGAGGTAGGCGCTGCCGCCGATGTCCGTGAGCTTTTCCGTGCGCTCCAACTCGGCCGCGACGGTCAGGTAGTCGACGGCGAGCCCGCGCCGGAAGAGGTCCGTGATCGCGGCGTACACTTTTTGGTGCGCCGGCCGAAAGAAGTCGGCTGCCGTCAGCAGCCCGACGATCTGCGGTGCGGCGGCCGGATCGATGAGCAGCGCGCCGAGCACGGCCTGCTCGGCGTCGAGGTTTGCGGGCGCTACGGCGGTGGAATCGAGCATCGGGGGGGCATCGGCCTTCAGGGGCGCGCCGGGTGCGCCCGGCGCTCAGTCTTCAGGATCGCCGGACGGGCCGAAATCACCGAGATCGAGCTCTTCGAAGAAGTCGCGGAACACCTCGAGCCCGTCGTCGTCGCCACCCGCCGAATGTGGCGCGGGCGGGCGCGCAGCCCCGCCGGCGGTCGCCTCGTCCGGCTCAGCGGTCGGCATCTGGCCGGCGGCGGCCATGACGTCGTCCGCCACGTAGATCGGGACCCCGACCCGCACCGCCAGCGCGATCGCGTCGCTCGAGCGGCTGTCGATCTCGATCGTCTCGCCGTCCCGCTCCACGACGATGCGGGCGAAGTACGTCTCGTCCGCCAGCTCGCTGACGACGACGTGGTGGACCTTGGCGCCCAGCTGTTCGATGGCGCCGCGCAGCAGATCGTGGGTGAGCGGGCGGTCGATCTCGGTGTGCTGCAATCCGAGCGTGATCGCGTCCGCTTCGAACGGGCCGATCCAGATCGGCAGGAACCGCGGGCTGTCCTTCTCGCGGAGCAGCACCAGCCGCTGCTGGTTCATCAAGCTGACCCGGATGCTCTCGACCTTGACCTCGACCATCGCCCGCTCCTCGCCATGGCCTGGCCCCAAGCGCCGCCGCCAGAGCCGGCACGGGCGATTATACTGCGCCGGGCGGCCTACCTATAATCGCTCCCCACCGCCCGTCGTCGGCACCGGTTCGACGACGGCCGCCGCCCGTCCCCGCACGAAAGGTTCCGCCGACGATGACCGATACCATCTCGGCCCTCGCGCCCGTCATCGGCCTTGTGTGCGGCGGCGTGTTGGCGCTGCTCGTGTTCAGCATCGCCTTCTGGACGGCACGCGACATCGCCGCGCGGAGCCGCGACCTGGCCGTGCGGATCGTGGCGGTCGCGCTCGTGCTCGTGCTGCCGGTGCTGGGTAGCATCATCTACCTGCTGCTCCGCCCGCGCGAGACGCTTGCCGATCGTTACGAGCGCGAGATGATCGAGGAGGTCCTCGCGCGCGAGATCAGCCTGGCGGAGTTGGCGCGGCGGCAGAAGGCGCCGGCGGTCAGGACGCCGGATCGAGCCCCATGACCTTGCGGATCTCGTGGTCCAGCGTGGCGTTGTTGGGGAACATGCCCGTGTGGACCAGACGAACGACGCCTTCCTTGTCGACCAGGAACGTCGCCGGCAGGCCGTAGACGTTCCAGTCGTTCTGCATCTGGAAGCTCGCGTCGCCCCACAGGACCGGGAACGTCAGGCCGCTCTGGCCGACGTATCGCTTGATCGTGTCCTCGGCCATGCTGGCCGGCACTTTCTCGCCGCCGTCGACGGCCAGCAACACGAAGCCATCGTCCTTGTACGTGTCGTGCGCCTTCTGCAGCCACGGCATCTCGCGCCGGCACGGCGGGCACCACGTGGCCCAGAAGTTCACGAGCACCGTCTTGCCCGCGTAGTCCGCGAAGCTGACGTCCGCGCCGCTGTCGAGCTGCTTGAGCGTGAAGTTCGGCATCGGCTGGCCGAGCATCGGGTGCGAGACCTCGCGCAGCGGGTAGACCGTCGGGTCCGTGTCCGGGTCGGGTACGCCGCCCAGCTCCGCCTGGCCGCCGCCCATCGTGACGACCGGGATCTGCTGACCGTCCGGGCCGGTGATGAACTGCTGCTGCCCGCCAGGTGGTACGCCCGGCATGATCAGCGGCGTCGGCGCCTGCGCGACGGGCGGCGCGGTGCGGGCGCCGATCGTCCGTCCGACAAACCAGCCGCCGATGACGACGGCGATGGCCACGACCGGCAGGAGGATCGCCTGCCAGCCGATCTCGATGACGCGACCGTCCGCGACCTCGGCCGCACCGGCCTCGCCGGACTCCGTGAACTGAGTGCTTTCCATGATCACTTCTCCTGATCGAACTTCTCCGCGATGATAGCATACGGCCCCTGCGGGAGGTTTCGATGCGCAAGGCGTATTCGCCCCGCGCCGGCCGGCCGGTATAATGCGCCGGCTCATCCCCGCCCGCTAGGAGAAACCGCATGAAAACATCCGCACTGTTGGCGCTCGTGGCCATGCTGCTCATGGCGCCGACGGCATGCGGTGGCTCGGGCGCGGACAAGCAAGAGGCGACGGACGCGGACGGCACCGCGACGGCGCTCGCCGCCGCGCCGATCACCGCCACCGTGGGCGTGAGCGGCACGCTCGCCGCCGACATCGGCGACGCCGCGTCCGCCGACGCGGATGGCACGCCGCTGCCGACGCCGAACGCCACCGTGGAAAAGCTGGCCGAGACGTTCACCCTGCCCGAAACGGGCGACGCGGACGCGCCGCTGCTCATCCTGGAGTTCTCGGACTACCGCTGCCCGTTCTGCAAGCAGTTCTTCGACGAGACGCTGCCCGATGTCCGCAAGAACTGGATCGACACCGGCAAGGTGCGCCTGCAGTTCTACGACCTGCCGCTGACGAACCATGGCTACCCGGCGGTCATCGGCGCCGAGCTCGCGCACTGCGCCGGCGAGCAGGGCGAGTACTGGGCGATGCACGACGTGCTGTACGAGGCGTTCGACGCGCTGACGGATGTCGTCGACCTCAAGGACGAGGAAAAGTCGATCACGGACATGCTGAAGGCCGGCGAGAAGGCCGGCCTGGACAACGACAAGCTCAAGGAGTGCGTCGAGTCCAAGCGCTACCGCCCGATCGTCGCCGAGCTGGCCAGCACGGCGCTCGAGAAGGAGATCAACGGCACGCCGTGGTTCATCCTGATCGCCGGCGAACACGCGGAGTCGATCCCGGGCTACGTGGACTACAAGACGATGCTCCCGCTCCTCGAACGCGAGTACAGCCGCGCCCTCGGCACCCCGATCCCCACGGACACGGCCGCGCCCGCCACGCCGACGCCGGCGGTGACGGCGACGACGGAGCCGACGGTCAAGCCGTAGCCTCGTCCCCTTCCGGCCCGATCAACGCCAGCAGCCCCGCCTGGTCCACGACCGCCACGCCCAGCGTCTGCGCCTTGGCCAGCTTCGAGCCGGCCGCCTCGCCGGCCACGACGTAGTGCGTCTTCGCGCTGACGCTGCCGACGACCTTCCCGCCGGCGGCCTCGATCCGCGCCGCGGCCTCGTCGCGCGTCATCGTCGGCAGCGTGCCGGTCAGGACGAACTTCTTGCCGGCCAGCGGCAGGGACGATGACGTCTCGTCGCCGTCCGTGCCGCTGGGCCGCCACCCACCCGGCGGCTCCGGGTCCGCGAGGCGCACGCCGGCCGCGCGCAGCCGTTCGATCAGCGCGCCGTTGCGCGGCACCGCGAACCACGCGATGACGGAGGAGGCGATCTCCGGTCCGACGCCCTCGACCGCCGTCAACGCCGCCTCGTCCGCCGCGGCCAGCGCGTCGACGCCGCCGAACGCGGACGCGAGGGCGGCGGCGACGGTTCCGCCGACGTGGCGGATGCCAAGGCCGAACAGCAGGCGCCGCACAGGCCGGTCGCGCGTGGCGGCGATCGCCTCGACGAGGTTGCCGATCCGCTTGTCGGCGAAGCCCTCGCGGCCCTCGAGGTCCGCTGCGGTCAGCCGATAGAGGTCGGCGACGTCCGCGATCAGGCCGTCCGTCACGAACTGCGCGGCCAGCTTCTCGCCGAGGCCATCGATGTCCATCGCGCCGCGCGCGACGAAGTGCTCGACGTGGCGCACGAGCTGCTCGGGGCAGGCGGCGTTCGTGCAGTACGTGTCGGCTTCACCCTCGGTGCGCGTGACGGGCTCGCGGCAGACCGGGCAGGTGTCCGGCATCCGCCACTGCACGGCGTCCGGCGGCCGGAGTTCAGGGACGACGCGCACGACCTGCGGAATGACCTCGCCGGCCCGCTTGACGAGCACGGTGTCGCCGACGCGAATGTCGCGCTCCGTGACGTAGTCTTCGTTGTGCAGCGTCGCCTGGCTGACGACGACGCCGCCGATGCCGACGGGCTCCAACGTGGCGTGCGGCACGAGCTTGCCGGTGCGCCCGACGTTCACGTTGATCGCCACGACCGTCGTCGTCGCCTCCTCGGACGCCGTCTTGTACGCGATCGCCCAGCGCGGGTGGTGGGAGACGAAGCCGAGCGCCTCCTGCTGGTCGAGCGAATCGACCTTGAGGACGATGCCGTCCGCCAGGTAGTTCAGCGACGCGCGTTCCGCCAGCCAGCCGTCCGCGTACGCCAGCGCCTCGTCCAACGTGTCGAAGCGGCGGCGGTCCGGGTTGCCCGGCAGGCCGAGGGCTTCGAGGGCCGCCAACAGATCCCAGTGCGATGCGACGCCGAGCGCGCGCGGGTCCGGCACGCCGTACGTGAAGAGGCGCAACGGGCGCGACGCGGTGATCGTCGGGTCCAGCTGGCGCAGGCTGCCGGCGGCGGCGTTGCGGGGGTTGGCGTACGTGCGAAGTTCGGCCGCCTCGGCGCGGGCGTTCATCTGGTCGAACAGGTCACGCGGGAGGTAGACCTCGCCGCGCACCTCGAGATCGTCCGGCACGACGACACCCGCAGGCAGCGGCCCGTCGACGGCCGGAATGCGCAGCGGGATGCCGCGGATCGTGCGCACGTTGGCCGTGATGTCCTCGCCGACGGTGCCGTCGCCGCG
>JBDTSC010000145.1:0-9249 GCA_039931375.1 Ardenticatenales bacterium | reverse complement strand
GCTTACCGCGTTCGTACAGTGGGCGCCCTTGGCTGGGGATGGACGCTTCATCGAACAACAAAGGCGATTCCCGACCGACCGCCCGGCCGCAAACGGCCGGCCTGTCGCCGCGCTACCTTCTTGACGCCCGCATGCTCAAGGCCCTTCGCTGATCCATAGCGGCTGTCGCAAGAGTCGGTACGGGCTATGCCCGGCGTCGATAGCCGCTACTCCCCGTGTCCATAGCGGCTGAATACGACGGGCATGGCGGCTATACTCCGGTCATGCTGCGGCTGAAGCGTCCGCGAGCATCGATGGAACTTCAGGTGACGACGGCGTGCGGCGTCTGCCCATGCTGCGAGGCGTCCGCGGAAACGGGTCAAGTCCACATCCCCACCGTGAAACCTCTGATCTTCCAATGCTAGCCACAGGTCGCCCGCCCTCATCCGCCCTCGCCCGCCCTCGCCCATTTGCCGAGTGCGCCCGGTCCCAGGTGATCCCGCGCCTCGCTCAGCGAGGCTGCTTGGCATAGGGTCGCCCTGGTTCAGAGCCCGGCCCCAAAGCCGTCAGGAGTATCCGAGCACATGACCATTCGTACCTCTACGATGACGTCCAACTTGGGCGATTTCACCACCGACCACAGCGTACTCAAGCTATCGGGACTCGCGCTGGTAATCGGCGCCATGAGCGCGGGCGTCGCCGGTGGGCTGATCTGGCTCATTCACCTGTTCACCAACTTAGCCTACTTTCAGCGCTTTGCAGTGGCGGACGTGACGCCGGCCGAAAGCCACCTGGGCGTGTGGGCGGTAGGCATTCCGGTCGTTGGCGGCCTGATCATTGGGCTGATGGCGCGTTACGGCTCGGAAAAAATCCGGGGCCACGGAATTCCTGAGGCGTTGGAGGCAATTCTGATCGGCCGCAGCCGCATGTCGCCAAGGGTGGCCCTACTCAAACCTTTGTCGTCCGCAATCTCGATCGGCACTGGGGGGCCGTTCGGTGCTGAAGGCCCCATTATCATGACAGGGGGCGCGCTCGGATCACTGTTGGCGCAGCTGTTCCACTTCTCGTCGATCGAGCGCCGAATCCTGTTGGCAGCGGGCGCAGCGGCCGGCATGGCAGCCATCTTCAACACGCCCGTGGCGGCAGTCTTGCTGGCGATCGAGCTGTTGCTGTTCGAATGGAAGCCGCGCAGCTTTATCCCGGTGGCGGCTGCCGCGGCGATGGCGGCCATGCTGCGCGTACCCTTGCTAGGGGCCGGCCCGATGTTCGTAACCCCATCGCACGCCGCGCTGGGGCTCGACGGCATGGGCTGGGCACTGGGCGTAGGGCTGGTAGCCGGAGTGGGTGCGGGGCTGGCCAGCCTGATGGTGTATGGCTTCGAAGACCTGTTTCACAAATTGCCGATCCACTGGATGTGGTGGCCGGCCATCGGCGGGCTATTTGTGGGCCTGGGCGGGCTGATCGACCCTCGCGTGCTGGGCGTGGGCTATGACCTGATCGGCGACTTGCTGCACGGCGTACCGCTGAGCGGCGCGCTCATTGGGCTGCTGCTAGTGAAGGCGTTCGTGTGGGCTATTGCATTGGGCTCGGGCACATCCGGTGGTGTGCTGGCCCCACTCCTGATCATCGGTGGCGCGATGGGCGCGGTTGAAGCCGGCTTTATCCCGGTTGGCGACGCCGGACTGTGGGCGCTGGTAGGCATGGCGGCGATGATGGCCGGCACGATGCGCGCGCCGTTTACCGCGATCCTCTTTGCGCTGGAGCTGACCCACGATCAAAACACGCTGCCACTGCTGCTAGTGACCTGCATGGCCTCGGTGGCGGTCACGGTGCTGTTTATGCGGCGCTCGATCCTCACGGAAAAGGTGGCGCGGCGCGGCTATCACATCGCCTATGAGTATGGTGTTGACCCGATCCAGGCGCGGTTGGTACGAGAGGTGATGGACCACAACCCGGCGACGGTACCGGACAACATGCCCGTCAGTGAGCTGGCCCTGTTGATCGCCAAAGGTGATCCTCATCTGGGCCGCCGGCAGGGCACGCCCATCGTGGACGACGCCGGTCGACTTGTGGGCATTATCACCCGCGAGGATGTATTGCTGGCGCTGGAGGAACCAACCCGCGGGGACATGACCGTGGCACAGGCAGGGCAGCGTGACCTGATTGTCACCTACCCTGACGAGTCGTTGAGTGTGGCGGTTACCAAGATGCTACGCAACAACATCGGCCGGCTGCCGGTGGTGAGTCGCTCCGACCCGACACGGCTGGAGGGCTATCTAGGCCGTGCAGGCATCATGAAGGCTCGGCTACACGGGCTGGAAGAGGAAGAACTTCGTGAGCGATCGTGGCAGCGTCGCTCTCGTCGAGAGCCTATGTCCTAGCGATGCATTATCTTGGTAGGGCACGGCCTGACCACCGTCCTAACGGGAGACCGTCGGCAGACGGAGCGAGAGGATCGCTTCGGGTTGGTGCGCGACACCGTCGTCATCGCAACGTGTGCGTGAGGGCGTCACCCGTCGCCGTCGCCGCCGCGCCACCGCCGCCCCGCCCCCAGCCAATACACATGCAGCCCAACACCCGTCGCCGTCCCGACGGCCGCCTTGGCCCACGTCGGCAGCGCGCTCGGGCTCACGAAGCCCTCGATCAGGCCGGCCCCCACCAGGAACGGCGCACAGCCCAGGACCAGCATCGCGGCGTCGCGGGCGTGGTCGGCCAGGGCGTCCGTGCGGCGGCGGAGGCCGGGGCGGAGGATCGAATCGGCC
This sequence comes from Ardenticatenales bacterium, assembly GCA_039931375.1. Taxonomy (GTDB): domain Bacteria; phylum Chloroflexota; class Anaerolineae; order Epilineales; family Epilineaceae; genus Avedoeria. The sequence goes on along the minus strand of JBDTSC010000145.1, from coordinate 6,508 downwards.
ATGTACAGGCCGGCGCCGCCGGCGGCGAAGATCACGGACAGCTCCACCGGGCCGTGGCCGGCGATGAAGTCCAGGAGGCGCAGCGCCATGCCGTGGTGCGCCAGCAGGCCGAAGATGCCGCCGATCATGAGGCCATTCTGCACCAGGACCCAGACGGTCAGGATGCCCAGGAGGATCCCGCCGCCGAACGCCTTGAACGTCACGCCGATGTTGTTCGTCAGGATCCCGCTGGCCGCCGCCGAGCGCATCGCCGGCGCGATGTCCGTCCACATCTCGCCGCGCTCGACCTGCTCGATGAGCGGCTGGATCTGCGGACCGAACAGGAGCGTGAGAACGTCCGGATCGCGCCACGCCAGCCCGAACGCGACGGCGGCTGGCACGGCGAACAGCGCGAAAGCAAAGGCCGTCCAGGGCAGGATGCGGCGGTATAATCGCGGCAGACCGGCGCGGTAGAAGTCGGCGACGGCCTGTCGCGAGAGCGGCGCGCTGCGGTAGACGCGGGCATGGGCGCGGGCCACGAGGCCGTTGACGTAGGCGGCCAGCGGCGTGCCGGGGTGGTCGCGGCGCACGAGGGCCAGGTCGGCGGTGGCGCGGCGGTAGAGCGCGCCCAGGCGCTCGATGTCGGCGGGGCCGAGGGCCGCCAGGCGGCGGTCCGCGCGGGCGATCAGGTCCTCGAGGGCGTGCCAATCCGCTTGCCGGCGGGCGGCGAACGATGCCGCGGTCGGCGTCGGCGAGGCCGGATGGCCGGCCGGACGCGCGGCCGTGCGATCGGCGGCGGACGGCGGACCGGCTTGGGCGGTGGGGGGCACGGGCGACCTCGACCGGCTGCGGCACGGCTCGACAGGGACGGAGGACGGATGGACGGCGAGCCGAACGATGGGGTGCTGCGGTCCGATTATACGGTCCTGACGCCGGAGAGCGTCGCGTTCGGGTATCCCGTCGCCGGCATCGGCAGCCGCTTCATCGGCGCGCTCGTGGATACCGCCGCGCTGGCGGGGGCGCTCGGCGCGCTGCTGTGCGGCACGATCGCCTTCTTCGCCGCCATCGCGGACGGCGCGCCGGCCGCCCCGAGCGCGCCCACCGCGGACGATCTCGACATCGCGACGTTTGCCAACGGCCTGATCCTAGCCGTCGTGCTCCTGGTGGTCTTCGCGATAGTCTGGGGCTACTTCATCGTCTTCGAGACCTTGTGGGACGGCCAGACGCCCGGCAAGCGCGTCGCGGGTACGCGCGTCGTGCGCCTGGACGGGGGAGCGGCGGGCTTCCGCGAGGCTGTCGTGCGCAACCTCGTGCGGTTCGCGGACTTCCTGCCCATGGGCTACGGCATGGGCGTCCTGGTCATGTTCGCCGATCGGCACGCGCGGCGGCTGGGCGATCTGGCGGCCGGGACGGTGGTGATCCGCGAGCAGCGGCAGGTGACGTGGGCGGACGTGGCGGTGTCGGCACCCGCCGAGGGCGAGCGCGAGGCGGGCGCGCCGCCGCCGCCACCGGTGTCGACGACGGCGCCGCCGCCGAACCCGCCCCCTACCACTCCCTGACGCAAACAACACACCGGGGCGCCCGAAGGCGCCCCGGTGTTATAAGAACGCCGGCGCGGCGGGCCAAAAACGCCCGACCGACCAGGCCAGCGCCGAAAGGGGCGGGGTCGTCGGCCCCGCGCAGCGCGGACGATCCGTCAGATCGTGATCCGCGACCCGTCGAACTTGGTGAGCGTCCAGCCCGCGAACTTCTCGCGCAGCAGGAGCTTTTCTTCGCGCAGGTACTTGATCGCGACGTCCTCGCCCAGCTTGAGCGCCTCGGACGCGTCCGAGCGCCAATGCACGCCCGCGACGTCCCGCCCGATCGCGATGTTGCTGGCCAGCTTGTTCAGCTCGCCCCCGACCGTCAGCGGCTCGCCCGTGTACGGGTTCAGGCTGAGGCCGTCGCTCGTCGGGACGACGGGGTTGGGGATCACCCAATTCTCGTCGAAGAACGCCTTGAGGACGGTGACGCACGCGCCGGCGACGGTCGCGTGCCCGGCGCCGTAGGCCGGGTGGGGCGGTGAACCCTCCGCAAACGCCATCGGCAGGAGGTACGTGCCGAAGTGGCTGTAGACCAGCTGCACGACCTGCGAGTTGAGGACGTCCGAGTGGATCGGGTACTTGGCCGCGCCGATCATCCGGTTGTGCACTCGCCCGCCGAACACCTCGGGCCGCAGGCGACGCTGCACGTACCACTTTTGGTGCCAGACCGTCGTCAGGGCTGGCTTGGCCACGGCAGCCATGACGGAGGCGACGTGCGGCGCCCCGAGCGTTCCGAAGCCGCACATCGTGCGCGAGTTGCGGTACGGATCGTTCACGTTTGTCGGCGCACCGAGGCCGAAGAGGATGAGCATCGCGTTGAAGTACGCCTGGAAGAGGACGTCCATGTGGACCCACTCGGAGAGGTCGCGCCCGTTGCGGATGTAGCGCCCTGTTGGATCGAGCTGCTTGGCGCCGGACGGCACACCGCCGCGTTGGATGTTCAGCCACTCATCGTACGTCGTCATGAAGTCGATGTTCGGAAGCGTCGTGTGCATGCGCCGGTCCACGGATTCGGCGCCGAACGGCGTGTTGAGCCAGAAGAATTGGCTGAGGTACGGGCCCTTCAGGTCGCCGGGCGTCGTGCCGCGGAACAGCATATCCGTCGTGACGCGGCCGCCCACCTTGGGGCCGCGGAAGTCCGTCATCTTGGTCAGCTCGTTGCCGGCGGCGTTGGCGTACGGATTGTCCGTGTAGTCCGTGAACGCGACGTCGCGCAGCATCGCCATCCAGTAGTCTTCGACGATCTCGCCGGCGGTTTCGGCGCTCGCGAACGCCGGCGCCGCCCGCAACGTCATGCAGCCCGGGTCCGGGCCCTCCAGGAGATACGCGATGCCGGCCAGCGGGTTCTTGAACACGAGCGACCCGCCCATCGGGATGCGCTCCCAGTCGTCCCACGCGCCGCTGCCGATGGCCTTGAGGTAGAGGGCGTACGCGTTCGGGTCGACCTCGCCGAGGTTGTTGTGCGGCATCGCCTTCGAGTAGTTGCCGATCCGGCTCGGGTAGCGCGTCTCGTCGCCATTGCTGGTCTGGAGCGGGTCCGGCAGGCGTGCCTGGTTGGCGGCCGCGATCCGCATGTTGTACGCGAGCGTGCTGCGCGGGAGGTTGTACGTGTTCGCGCGCTGGGCGAACACGCGCTGTGGTCCTTGCGTGCCGGACGCCACGACACCGGCGGCGGTGGCCGCCGCGCCGAGCTTGAGGAAGTCACGTCGCGACCGCGCGGCGCCGGTGCGGGCTTCGCCGCCGATTTCGGAGGGGGTGGGGGCGTCCATCGGGGTTTCCTAACGGTTGGCGCACATGCAACGAGTACGAGCGCGCGGCGATGCGAGCGTGTCCAACCGGGTTAAACGGCGCCGGTGTTGCTCAGATACGGCCACCGGTCCAGAATCGACGCGCGATGAGCGATCTTGCGGCCACATTCACGACCATCCTCGCCGGCGCGCTCGGCGGCGCGGCGATCGGCGTCGAGCGCCAGTGGTCCGGGCACGCGACCGGTCCGGACGCCCGCTTCGGCGGCGTGCGCACGTTCACGCTGCTCGGCGGCGTCGCGGCGCTGGCCGGGGCGCTGTCGCTCGACGGGCGGCAAGCGGTGGCCGCGGTCGTGCTCGGCGGCGCGACGGCGCTCGTGATCGTCGGCTACGCGATCGCCAGCCGACACGACGTCGAGGCGACCACCGAGGCGGCGGCGCTGGTCGTGCTGGCGGCGGGCTTCGTGGCCGGGCTGGGCCACCTCGCGCTGGAGAGCGGCATCATCGCCGTGACCAGCCTCATCCTCATCGAGAAGTCCCGCCTGCACGCCCTCGTCGCCCGCCTGGACGATACCGAGCTGCGCGCGGCGGCGCGCTTTGCGGTGATGGCGATCGTGGTGCTGCCGCTGCTGCCGGAGGGTCCGTACGGCCCCTTTGGCGGGGTCCGGCCGCGCCAGGTCTGGATGTTGGTGCTCTTGTTCTCCGGCCTCAGCTTCGCCGGCTACATCGCCCGGCGCATCGTCGGAGCCCGTCAAGGCTACGTGGTCGCCGGCCTGCTCGGCGGGCTGATCTCGTCCACCAGCGTCGCGATCACGTTCGCGCGGCTGAGCCGAGAGGACGGCGCGGACGCCGCCCCGCTGGCGGTGGGCGCCGTGGCGTCGAGCACGGTCATGGTCCCGCGGATGCTGCTGGCGGCGGCCGTGCTCAGTCCCGTCGTCGCCGTCGCGCTCCTGCCGTTCCTGCTCCCGGGGCTCGTGGTCGGCGTCCTCGTCGTCGTGATCGGCATGCGGCGGGGCGGCGGCATCGCTCGGACGGTCGAGGCGCCGACGAACCCGCTCCAGTTCGTCGCGGCGCTCCAGATGGCCGTGGTCTTTCAGGCCGCGCTGCTCGGGGTGAACGCCATCCACGCCCAGTTCGGCGAGATCGGCGTGCGCCTCACGGGCGCCGTGCTGGGCCTGACGGACGTCGACGCGCTGGTCATCGCGATGGCCCGCAACACGGCCAACGGCCTGTCCGTGGCGATGGCCGCTCAAGCGATCGCGATCGGCGGACTGTCCAATACGCTGTTCAAGATGGGTGCGACGGCCATCCTCGGCAGCAACGCGTACCGCCGCGTCGCGCTGGCCAGCCTCGGGGCGATCAGCGTAGCGCTGGCGGCGGCGCTGTGGGTGCTGCGCTGAGCGGCGACGATCCGCCCCCGAATCCAGCCGCTATCCGCCCTCGATCTCCCGCGGCCGCCACACCGCCTTCAGCGCCGCGTCGACGTCGTCCCCCAACCCCGCCCAGCGGTCGATCGGCAGCTCGATCCACGCGATGGCCGCCGTCGGCATCGCCTCGTCGACGTCCGTCAGATCGCCCACGAGCAAGGAGACCGTCGGGTTGTGGCCGACGATCAAGGCCGTCGCGACCTCGTCGCCCAGCCCCCTGAGCGCGGCGACGTACGTCTCGGCGTCGCCGCCGTACAGCGCGGCGCGGACGATCGGCTCGTCGGTCATCATCTCGGCGGCGACGGCGAGGGCCGTCTCGTGGGCGCGCGTGGCGCTCGAGCACACGATGGCGTCCGGCACGAGGTCATGCCCCGCAAGCCAGCGGCCCATCCGCGGCGCGTCGCGCCGGCCCCGCTCGTTCAGCGGGCGGTCGTGATCGGCGTCGTGCGCGTTCGCCCAGCTGCTCTTCGCGTGGCGCATGACCAGGAGCGTTCGCATGGCCAGGCGCCTACGGCGCCACTTCGGCGGTGGCGGCCGTGGTCGTCGGGTGTTTGGGCGCGGCGCTTGCGTCGGACGTGCCGCTCTCCGCGTTCGCACCGGTGGTTCCGGCATCGCCGAACCCGCCGGCCGCGACGCCGACGCCGCCCTGACCCGCCTGCGACGCGATCGAGCCGGCGTCGATCTCGACCCGGCCCGTCATGCCGGCGTACACGGGCAGGTCGGCGTTGTCCAGGTCGATGTAGATCTTGAAGACCACCCCGCCGCCCGCATCCACGGTGCCGTTGGCGGCGACGTGGCGGACCGTGCCGGACAGCGTCTTGTCGGGGTAGGCCGTCAGCGTGACCATCGCGCGGGCCCCCTCGCGCACATCGCCGACGTAGCGCTCGCTCAGGTTGCTCGTGACGAACGTGAGCGGGGACGTTCGCGCGACCGTCATCGCCGGCCCCGCTCCCGCGGGCGCGCCGGCGGAGACGCTCACCGCGACCACGGCGCCGTCGAAGGGGGCCTTCAGCTCCGCGCGGGCCACGTTGTCTCGCGCTTGCGCCAACGACACCTGGGCCTGGTGCACGCGGGCGCGGGCCACCGCCAGATCGTCGGCGGCGGACTGCTCGACGGTGCTCAGGTTGATCTCGGCGACGTGCAGCGAGGCCTCGGAGGCCTGGACGAGCGCGTTCGCCGCTTCGCACTCGGTGCTCTTGCCCTTGTCGTTGTCGCCGCGGTCGCGGTTCGGGTCGTTCTCCGCCTTGATCTTGGCCAGCTGACACTGCCCGTCCCGGCTGATCTGCTGGGACCAGAGCTGGTTCTTGGCCCGCTCCAGGTCCTGCTTGGCGGTCTCGAGCGCCGAGCCGCTCTGCGCCTTGCGCAGCGCCGCCGCGGACGTCGCCGACTCGACCTCGGCGCCCGCCAGCTCGACCTGATACGGGGCCGCGTCCATCGTCGCCAGAACGTCGCCCGCCTTGATCGCCTGGCCCTCGCTCACGTTCACCTCGAGCACCGTCCCCGGCTTGGGGAAGGCCAGCGTCTGCGGCGGCGCCGGCAGCTCAAGGGCGCCGTCCGCTGTCACGACGCGGCTCACGCCGCGCTCGATCGCGCGGGACGCCACGGTCGTGGAGCGCACGCCCGGCGTGCCCGGGCCGGACTGGGCCGTCGACGCGGCCATCGTGCCGGCGCCCGGCGTCTGCGGCTGGCTGCCCGGCGGCTGGGAAGCCGCGTCGTTGCCGCTGCAGCCGGCGGCGGCGATGGCGACGGCCGCCAGCATGGCAAGCGGGATGGC
>JBDTSC010000144.1:0-9306 GCA_039931375.1 Ardenticatenales bacterium | reverse complement strand
CCAGAATGCGTTCGCCCTGGGGGCTCCAGGCGATCACGCGGTCTCACCGTGCCCCCCCCTGGCCTGCAGATCGCCCCAACCTTGCGGTCACGTCGACTCGCTCACACTCGTATGCCTGACCGGACGCGGCCGGGCCAGCGATCCGTCGACGCTCCCTCCAGATGCCGATTGTCGCCCATTCTCGACAACGAATGTCATCCACTCCACATACCGACAGGCGCCAATCCCGCATGCCGATTGTGCCCGAAACCGCATGGGGACCCCACCCGCTTTCGCCCCGTTTCGGGTTTGCATTAGGAGCCCGCCATGCCCCGCTTCTCGCACCGCACCCTAACCGCCTCGACCACCGTCATCGCCACCACCGTCGCCCTTGCCGCCTTCGCCCTAGCCTCGTCGCACCTCCCGCCCGGCCGCGCCGCCCGCCGCGTAGCCGCCGTAGCCGCCGTCGACGTCGCGGCCCCGCGCGCCATCGCGCCCGCGCAGGTGGCGACCGCGACGCCCGATCCGCGCCCGAACCTCGTCGCCGTTCGCGGCGAGTGGAAGCTCGAGGGTCGCAACATCTCGACGTGGAACCGCTGCGTGTCGGGCAGCGGGTACGAGCAGGGATTCCACCTGTGCGTCGAGAACGCCGGCAACGCCCCGTCCGGCCCATTCGTCGTCGTCGCCGACAACGCGCTGGCGCTAACGCTCCTGTCGACCGGCGGGCTGCAGCCTGCCGAGACGCTGTGCGCACCCGTCGACGTCGCGCCGGGCGTCGGGCTCGTCGTCGACCCCGGCGACGACGTGGCCGAGTCGGACGAGGGCGACAACTGGCTGCCGGCGGTGCCCGTGCCGACGTTGGAGCCGATCGCCCACCCGACGTGCGAACCGCGCCCGACGCCGCTGGCCGAGCTGTCGGGTAGCGGCGCCGGCGGTTTCGTCGACCTCGGCGGCTACCCGTGCTGGCCGTCGCCGGGCACGCGGTTCATCTATACCGCGCACGTCGCCAACGACGGCGAGGTCGCGGCCGGGCCGTTCCGCGTCGGCCCGCCCGACTGGCCGATCCCCGATCTGCCGGCGGACGCATCGCGCACCACGAACGATCCGAACGTCGTTCCGGACTTCTCGAGCCAGATCGATGCGGACAACGTCGTTACCGAGCACGACGAGACGAACAACACGCTGTACGTGCTGCACGGGACGGCGCCGGCGCAGTGCCCGCCCGGGCCGACGAGCACGCCGTTTCCGGCACCTGACGTTGTCATCGAGCGCGCCGAGTACCGCCACATGGGGTTCGACGACGTGTGCGTGCCCGAGGTCGTTGCCCCACGCGTGTTCGTCCGCGTCGCGAACGTCGGCACCGGCCCCGCCGGCGCGTTCGCGGTCGTCGCCGACAGCGTCGCCAGCCCCCGCGATGTCGCCGGCCTGGACCCGGGCGCGCATGTCGACGTCGATCCGTTCGACGCACCGGTCCACAACGTCCGGATCGTCGACCATGATCCGTACCACAACGGAGTAGCGGGCGACGGCCGCCGCATCGCCCAGGTGACGCTGACGCCGCCACCGACGTGCACGCCGGTGAGCACGCCGACGCCCGCGACGCCCACGCCGCCGGATCTCGTGCCGACGTTCACCTTCAGCAGCTTCCCGCGCTGCGAGGCTGACGACGGCGCGGTCGTCGGCCGCTTGAGCTACCAGCCGTGCGTCGCCAACCACGGCGGCGCCGAGGCGCGCGGCTTCGTGGTCCGCATCGGGGAGGGCGCGCGCGCCGAGGACATCGCCATCCCGCAGCTTGATGGCGGGGGCACGCTGTGCCTGGCCGAACGGGATGACTTTCCGTCTGCAATCGAGGTCGATCCCGACAACCGCGTCGCCGAGTCCGACGAGACGAACAACCGCGTCAACGTGTACCCGCCCCCGCAGGCCCGCCCGCCGCGCTGTACGCCCGGCCCGACGCCGACTGCGACGCCGACGCCGGCGCCGTTGCCGAACTTGCGAGGCTGGGCGCGCTGGTGGGTCGACCTGCCGGACGGCTGCATCCCCACGGACCGACCGATGCCGCCCTTCTTCAGCGCGCTGACCGTCGCCAACAACGGCGCCGCGCCCGCCGCTTCGTTCGATGCCGTCGGCGAGCCGCCGCGCGATCGACGCTGGGCCTTTGCGGCGCTGCCGGCCGGCGCGACGTACACGCGCGGCCCCGGCCCGTTCGACTTCACGCACGTCGTCATCGACCCCGACAACCGCGTCGCCGAAAGCGACGAGACGGACAACGACGTCGAGGTGCCGCCGCCGACGCTGCCTCCGTACTGCCCGACGAAGACGGCGACGCGAACGGACGCGACCGTCCCGCCGTCGACGCCGACGCCGACGCCGACCGTCCCGCCCACGCCGGCGCGGCGATGGCGACTCCTCGTGCCGGTGGCGTGGCGCTTGTCGACAGGTTGACCCGTCGCCGTACGGACCAGAACGCCGGACATGAGGCCTACGGCCAACCTTCGGCGCGCACTATGACCGGCTGGGCGCCGTGATCGCCTTCTCACGGAACAGCGTCCCTGGAATGCCCGGCACGCCCACCATGGGCAGCGCCCAGCGGTCGAGACCCCAGTAGCCCGCGACCCGCCAGGCCAGGACGATCAGCACCGCCAGGAGCAACAGCATCGGGTTCGTCGAAACCGTTCCCGCGAACAGATAACTGGCGTTCATGAACCCCCCAAAGAACGCGGCGATGCCGGTGAACAGGCCGACGATCAGCGCCAGCCCGACCAGGATCTCGCCGAACGTGACCAGATACGAGAACAGCACGGCGTTCGGCAGCGCCACGTCCTGCAGAAACGTCGCGTACCAGCCGCTGACGTCGGGATGGTCGCCGGCCGTCTTCGTCAGCGCCCCGTTGATGAAACCGGTGACGGCCGTGCCGGCCTTGGCGCCGACCCAGACCCCGGCCGGATTCGTCCACTTGCTCCAACCGGCCATCAGCCACTCGTAGCCGACGTAGAGGCGGACGATCGTCCATAGGGGCGCCATCCGAATGTCCGCAAACAGGAATCGGGCGATCGGGGGCTCCGGAATCTGGCTCACATACGGTGCGATGGTCGCGTTGGCTGACATAGAACGGACTCCTCCTGGGCTGGCGCCCGAACGGCTTCGAGGCGCCATGGGTGGACAAGCGCGAGATGATAGGCCTGCGCGCCAGAAGGGCGGGGCCGCGATGGACCCCGCCCTCCGTGCTACATCATCGCCGTGTCTGCGGGCGTTCACCGCCCGTCTCGGCCTCAGCGCGTCGGCGGCAGTTCCGCGAACGCACCGGTGTAGCTGACCGGCAGGAACACCTTGCCGACCACCGGGTTCCCGGTCGGAATCACCGTGGGCGGCACGTCCTTGGTCGGTGTCGAGGGCGGCGCGCCGATCGTCGGCGTCGCCTCGGGCGGCGGCGTCAGCGCCGGGAACGTCGGCGCGGGCGGGATCGTGGGCGTCGGGCCGGTGATCGTCGGCTCGGGCTCGATCGTCGGGAACGGCGGGGGCGTCGCCGGCGTCGGCGGCGCGGACTCGGTGGCCGTCGCGCCCGGCATCGGTGTCGGCAGGCCGCCGATCATCGAGTTGGACCAGTCCGGTTCGACGCCGGACGAGATCGGACCCGAGACGTCGCCGCCGACGGCGGGCACGGTGTACATCGACCAGCGCGCGGGGCTGTCCTGGTAGCGCGCGGTGAACACGAGCGTGCGGCCGTCGGGCGACCACGCCGGGCGGCGCAGCTCCCACGTCGGGTGGCGGGCGACGGTGCCGGCCAGGCCGGTCGTCAGATCGACCAGCCAGACGTCGTGGAGGATCGGACCGACGGTTCGATTGATGCCCGACACGAACGCGATGTAGCGCCCGTCCGGCGACCAGCGCGGGTCGATGTCGTCCCAGCCGCTGTGGGCCAACAGGCGCCGGGCGTTCGTGCCGTCCGCGTTGGCGACGTAGATCTCGCCGCCCGTGGACCCCAGGTTCACCGTGAACGCGATCCGCGTCCCGTCCGGTGACCACGTCGGGTTGCCGATCGTCCCGCTTGCCCCGGACAGCCGGACGATCGGGCGATAGCCCGTGCCGTCCGGCGCGACGACGGCCAGCTCGGCGGCGTAGACCGCGTTGCCGGATCGCACGATGTTCGTGAAGAGGATGGCGCCGCCGTCCGGTCGCCAGTCCGGCTCGTACTGATCGGGGCCGGCGGTCAGCTGCCGCCGCTCGCCCGTCGCGACGTCGAGGACCCAGATGCCCCACGCGGTCGCCACGGTGCCCATCGACGTGGCCGTGTAGGCCACCATCTGGCGATCGGGCGACCAGCTCGGCTGCGCCTCGGCCATGTCCGTCGTGTTCGTGAGCTGCCGTCGGCCCGCGCCGGACGGCTGGACGGCGTACAGGTCGGTTTGGCCCTCGAGGATGCTCGTCGCGGTGTCGTCGAAGACGATCTCGCCGTCATCGGGCATCGAGGTCGGGAAGGGCGGCGGCGGCGGGGTCGGCCACGGGCCGGGCGGCGTCGGGCCGGTCGGCGTGGCGTACGGCGTGCCGGGCGTGCCGGACGCCGGCAGGACGACGATCGTGCCGGTCATGCCCAGCGACTCGTGGTAGATGCAGTGGTAGCCGTACGTGCCAGCCGACAGGAAGCGCAGGCTGAACGTCGAGCCGGGCACGAGCCCCCAACTCCAGTAGCCATTGTCGCTCGTGGTGGAGTGTGGGTGCATTCCCGTGTTCCGCCACCGAACGGCTGAGCCGACGGTGATCGTGACCACCTGCGGCTCGAAGGTGTCGTCGGCGGCGACGACGTCCGTGTAGCCGATCTGCTGGTCGATGTCGGTGGCGCTGGTGATCGGCGCCACCGGCGAGGCGTGCAGGGGCGGGCCCGTGCGCAGCAGTGCCGCGGCCGCCGCTAGAGCGAGCAGGCCACCGAGAAGGCGCAATTTCATTCAAGACCTCCATGGAGCAAAACGAGCAGCCCGAAATGGGCTCGCCCGTGCGCGAAGAACGCACATGCCAGGCAAAACCAGGGCAACAAGCCCTGGTTTTGCGCCGGCCAAAGGCAAATCGACCGCAGCGCCCGGTGGGATCGGCGCGCCTGGCCTCCCAAATTCAAACGCAGGCGGGTGCTCAGCGGACGGTTCCCCGTCGCATCAGGTTGACGGCGCCCAGGAGGATGACCGCGCCCGCCAACGACACGAGCATCGCGCCCCCGCTGAACGCGCCCTGGTTGATCGTTCCGACGCCGAATAGCGGGCTGAGCACGAGGCCGCCCAAGAAGGCGCCGACGATGCCCACGACGATGTTCATCAGGATGCCCTGCTGCGCATCCGTGTGCATGACCATGCTGGCGAGCCAGCCGAGCACGCCGCCCACGACGATCCAGATGAGAAAGTTCATGTTGGCCTCCTAATTGGCAAGAACGGGTTGCGTATTCACGCCGAACACGAACTCGCGACGTCCAAAAGCCGGTACGACTCGCCCAAGATCGTTGGCGTGTGCATCACCGAGCCTCCTTTCGTGCGGTGCGATCAAGATAACCGGCCCGACCTGCCATCACCATCGGCCGGCGGCGGGCTATCGGGTGGGACTTGGCTGACGCCCTGTCGGCGCTTGTCCTACGCGCCCGCATCACACCCGTCCGCCCATCGTCCGCGTTTCGCCCGGAATGCGTCGTCGTCGCCGAGGTGCGCCGACCGGCGCGATGCGGGCGCACCGGCTAGAGTGAATGGATGACGCAAGCCTCTTGGCCACGACGAACCATCGACCGATGGTCGATGGCGACCGCCATCGTGCTCGTTTTCGGGGCGCTTGGGCTGCTGTCGTCCCCGGCGGCAACGTCGCGCGTTGCCGCGGCATCCGACGGCCCGCCGCTGATCGAACCGGCCTCCGCGGTCCATCGATACCTGCCGGCCGTCTACCGCGCGCCCGCGCCGATCTCCACCGCTCCCACGTCGGCGCCGACGAGCTGCCCGTCGCTGGCGGCAGAGGCCTACGCGGCCCTCGCGCTGCCGGATCGACCCCTGCACGTCGCGGGCGAAGGGGACCCCGACCTCGACGTTGCGGTTCGCCGCTGGGAGCCGGCGCCGCTGGCGGTCGCCCCTGGCGGCGGCGGGTTGGTGGACTACCCCGGCCCGACGGACGGGCGGGCGCCGCAGCTCGCGGGACTGGCGCCGGCGTACATCACGCCGGGGAATGTGTCGTTCAGAGGTCTCTATCGCGTGCGCGACTGGGATTGGGTCGCGAACCAGCGCGGCGGGCCGATCGCGGCGTGGCCGGTGACGCTGGCGACGATCGCCGTGCCGGCGGGCGGCGAGCTGCAGGTTCCGGACAGCGGCTACCGGATCGGCGAGGGCTTTGCCGTCTTGGTGATCTACGCGGCCACGAGCCGCCTAACGCTCAAGTACACCCGCGATGACGACGTCGTGCGCGGCTACACGCTGCACGTGACGGGCGCCTGCGTCGAGCCGCGCCTGCTCGCGCTGTATCAGCGGCTCGATGCCGCCGGCCGCGCGCAGCTGCCGGCGCTGAAGGCCGGCGACGCGTTCGGCACGGCATCGGCGGCCGAGGTGGGCATCGCCATCCGCGACACCGGGTCGTTCATGGACCCGCGATCGCGCAAGGACTGGTGGCGCGGCTTCTGAGCGCGGCGCCGACGTTCGTGGCCGGCGCTCGCCGCGACGTGGCGCTAGTGGTCGATCTGGACGTTCTCTTTGGTGCCGCTGTTCGCGACCGCGATCATGATGCCAAGTCCGATCGCGATCACGACCCCGATCACCGTCCACGTGGTGCCGATGCGGGCGATGACGCCCGCCTTCCAGAGCGCGGCGAGGATTCCGCCGGCCAGGATGACGTAGCCGACAAGGTAGAGTCCGGCGAACTTCATGATTCGGTCCTCCGCATGAACCCGAGCCGGTCGACCAGGGCGAGGCTGATGGACAGGGTCAGGAAGTGGTTGATGAAGTTGAGGATGTGCCACTGGGCGTCGTAGCGGCCGCTGATGACATAGCGGATCTCGAGCAGCCCGACGAGGATGAGCGTGATCAGACCGTACCGGACGTACGGGTTCCAGTCGGTCTTGGCGAACAGGTAGAAGAGGATGAACAGGATAGCGGTCGAGGCGACCAACTTGGACATGGCGTAGTTGAGCAGCGGTGACTGTACTCCAACGTATTTGTAGGGGTAGTAGTAGATCTCCAACGGCTCGTAGAAGTAGTGGACGAGGGCGTCCAGAATCGTAAACGATGCGGCGGTGAGAAACGCCGCCAACGCCATGCGCGACTTGGTCATGCGGGCGTCTCCGTGGTGTGGATGAGGACTCGGTGCTCCGGCGGGCGCGGCCAAGGTCGTCCGCTGCCTCGGACAGCATATGCCAGCGCCCAGCACCGGTCAACCGCCCTCGTCGCCGAGCGGCGAGCACGATACCTCTCGGCGAGCACGAGCGACATTTCTATAGGTTGACAAGCAGACGGGCCGATAGTATCGTGGCCGCGTGATGGATTCACTGGACCTCCTGATCGTCAATCGCCTCCAGGCCGAGGGCCGGGCGACGCAGCTCGACCTCGCGCGCGAGGTCGGCCTGTCGCAGCCGGCGGTGGCCGAGCGGATCCGCAAGCTGGAGCAGCGCGGCATCATCACAGGCTACGCCGCACGCGTCGACGCCGCCAAGCTCGGCAAGGACATCACGGCCTTCATCGGCGTCGGCATCGACCACCCGCGGCACTTCGAGGCCTTCGCCGAACGCGTGCGCGCGCTGGACGACGTGCTCGAATGCCACAGGGTCGCCGGCGAGGACTCGTACCTGCTCAAGGTCAAGACGCGCAACACGGGCACGCTGGATGATCTGCTGGTGGGCACGCTGCGGACGATACCCGGTGTGACCCGAACCGTCACGACGATCGTGCTCACGTCGATCAAGGAGGAGACGGCCATCCACGTGCCGCCGGACCTCATCGACAACGGCCCAAGGAGGAAGGGATGACGCTCGCGCTGGCAAGCCGCGTGGCCCGCATCGAGACATCGGCCATTCGGGAGATCCTGAAGGTCGCCGAACGTCCGGACGTCCTCTCGTTCGCCGGCGGCCTGCCGGCGCCCGAGCTGTTCCCGATCGAGGCGTTGGCCGACGCCCATGCGCGCGTCTTCGCCCGCGAGGGCGCCGCGGCGCTGCAATACAGCACGACGGAGGGCTACGCGCCGCTGCGCGACTGGATCGCGGCGCGGCTGCGGACGTTCGGCGTCGACGCCGACGTGGAGCGGACGCTCATCACGAACGGCTCCCAGCAGGGCATCGACCTCGCGGCGCGCGTGCTCATCAACCCGGGCGACCGGATCGCCGTCGAGAACCCGAGCTACCTGGCCGCGCTGCAGGCCTTCAGTGGCTACGAGGCCCGCTTCGCCCCCGTCGCCAGCGACGACGACGGCATGGACATCGACGACCTTGAGCGACGCCACGCCCAAGAGCCGGTGCGCCTGGTCTACGTCGTCCCGAATTTCCAGAACCCCAAGGGCACGACGCTGTCCCTTGCGCGGCGCCAGTCGCTCGTCGCGTTCGCCGCGCGCCACGGCGTCCCGATCCTCGAGGACGATCCGTACGGCGCCCTGCGCTTCGACGGCGCCTCGCTCCCGCCGCTCGCGGCGCTGGACGGCGCGGGGGGCGTCGTCGTGCACCTCGGGACGTTCTCCAAGACGCTCGCGCCCGGCATGCGCGTCGCCTGGGCGGTCGGCCCGATCGAGGTGATCCGGGCGATGACCGTCGCCAAGCAGGCCGCGGACCTGCACTCGGCCAGCATCACGCAGCGCGCGATCGTCGCCCTCTTCGAGCGCTTCGACTTCGAGGCCCACCTGGCGCTGTTGCGCGCGGAGTACGGCCGGCGCTGCCTGGCGATGCTGGCCGCGCTCGACCAATACATGCCCGACGGGACGAACTGGACGCACCCGTCCGGCGGCATGTTCACCTGGGTGGAGCTGCCGGGCGGAATGCGCGCCGAGGATCTCTTCGAGGCCGCGCTGGCGCAGAACATCGCGTTCGTGCCGGGCAGCCCGTTCTATTCCGCCGACAAGCGCTACGACACGCTCCGGCTGAACTTCTCGAACCGACCGCCGGAACGGATCGACGAGGGGATGGCGCGGTTGGGGCGGGTGCTGGCAAGCGTGCTAAGCACGCTTGCTGAACACCGCACAGGATTTCTCAGCCAGCCAACCCGTGATCCTCCCCCTCCCCCAAACTTGGGGGAGGGGGTCGGGGGGTGAGGGCCTTAGGCCGTTGAACTGTGCGATCCTCGCACGATCTGCTTAGCCGGGGTGTAGGACCCGTCGGCTTTGGTTCGCCCATGG
>JBDTSC010000143.1:0-9313 GCA_039931375.1 Ardenticatenales bacterium | reverse complement strand
GAACCGCCCCTACCGCACCCGGAACGCCCGATACACCCGCGGCAGATACACCCGCATCGTCCCGCCGCCCGCGTGTTCCGTCGCCGTCGCCGTGGGCGCGGGCGTGCGGGACGCCACCTCGCTGGGCCCCGGCGGGCTGGCCGGCGGCGTGCCGATCGTCGCGGTGGCGGTGGCCGTCGCGGTGTCCGGCGCGTGCGTTGCGCTCGGCGACGGGGTCGTGCTGGCGACGGTGCCCGTCGGGTCGGGCGGGTGCGTCGTGGCGGTCGCGGACGGTGCGTCCGTGGGCGCCGTCGTCGCGGAGGGTGTCGCGGTGGCGGGCGGCGGACCGTCCGGGGTGGCGGAAGGCGACGGGTCCAACGTCGGCGTCGCCGACGGCGGCGGCGGGGTGGCGGAGGGGGGCTCGGTGGGCGGGGCGGCGGTGGTGGGCGGGCCGATGGGATCATCGCCCCACTCGTAGACCTCGAGGCGGTTGTTGCCGGCGTCGGCGACCACGACGGTCTTGCCGCGCGCGGCGATGCCGAGCGGGTTCCAGAGTTCGCCCTCGTTCGGGCCGGGCGTCGTGCCGAACGTCGCCGCCAAGTCGCCGATGACCAACGCGCCGGCGCGCGGCCGGATCGCCTGGACGCGGACGTGCTCACGCTGGTCGTTTTCCAGGATGTAGACGAAGCGGTCGTCGGCGGCCAGGGAAACAGGGCTCCAGGGCAGGCCGAGCTCAGCCTGGATGGGCTCGGACGCGCCGATCCAGATGCCGGCGCGCTGGCCGTCCGGCGTGAACGCCTGGATCCGCGACTTGCCGTACTCGAGCGTGTAGACCAGACCGTCCGGCCCGACCGTCACCCCGATCGGGTAGCGGAGCTGGCCAGGAAGGTCGCCGGGCTCGCCGACGAAGCCGAGTAAACGGCCGTCGGGGCTGCGGCGGACGATGCGCCCGTTGCCGCGGTCGGCCACGAACACCTCGCCCGTCGGCCCGACCGCCACGTCGTACGGTTCGGAGAACCCCTCCGGGTCGCGCCGCGGCTCACCCGAGCCCCAGCGGTCGATCACCTGCCCGTCCGGCTTCACCACGAAGACCGAGTTGCGCGCCGGGTCGACGATGTAGATCCGCGCGTCCACCCACTCCGGTCCCGTCCGCCACACGGCGACGGCCGTCGGCTCGAGCATGTCGATGCTCTGTTGGTACAGGCCGCCGAGCATCACGTCCGACTCGCCGCGCTTGGGGTCCATGATCAGCACGCGGCCGTTGCCCTTATCGGCGATCACGTAGAACTGATCGTCGATCGCGACGTCCGTTGGGAGGTCGAACTGCGCCCGCTCCTGGCCGCGCAGCGCGAACGGCATCAGCGCGCCGTCGCCGTTCGCGAGGTAGAGGCTGTACTCGAGCGAGCGCGGGTTCGCTACGATCCCGCGGCCATCCGCCATGAACGCGACGCCGCCGGCGATCGGGGCGCCGCGCTCGATGCTCGGGCCGCCGTCCAGCGGCACCTGCCAGAGCTGCTTGTTGTTCTCGTACCACGTGACCCGCTGCGACCCGTCTTCGGGCGAGTGGTCCACGACGAGCATCCGGCCGCCGGGTCCGACGGCGACGCCGTCCGGGTGGAACATCGACTGCCGCAGGCCGGTGAACGTGGTCTGTGGGTCGCCGTTCGGCTTGAAGGCCACCAGCCGGTCGTTGTCGCGATCCGCCACCCAGACCGTGCCGTCCGCCGCGACGTCGACGTCCGTCGGCTGGAGCAGCTCGCCGTTGCCGCTGCCCGATCCGCCGAACGTCCGCACGTGCGCCCCGTCCGCGTCGAAGACCTTGATCTCGTCCGTCGCCTGATCGACGACGTACACCCGCCCCTCGCGGTCCGTGGCCAGCCCGACCGGCGACTCGAACAGGGTGTTCCCGCGCCCGCGCCCGCCCCAGCTGCCCGAGGCGCACGTCGGCCGGTTCTCGGGGGGCAGGCACAGGTCGGGCGTGAAGCGGATGACCTTGCGCGTGCCGCGGTCCACCACGTAGATGTACCGCCCGTCCGGGCTGACCGCGACGTCCGCGGGCTGCCAGAGCTCGCCGCGTCCCACCGCGTCGCCGCGCGTGCCGATCTCGCCCAGCGGCAGCGCGCTGGGGCTGAAGACCTGGATGCGGGCGTTCGCGCCGTCGACGACGTAGAAGCGGCCGTCCTCGGCGCGGCTGGCGGCGATGCCGTGCGGGTCGTTCAGCTGGCCGATGGGCGGGACGATTCCGAGCGTACGCCGCACCGTCGGGGGCGCAAGGGTCTGCGCCGCGGCCGTGCTGTACAGCAAAGCGATGGCGCTGGCCGGGAGGATGGCCAGCACCGCCAGCGCCCGCCGTGGGCGGTGCCGCTGTCGCGGGGCGCGCGCGGCAGCGGGGGCTGCGGGGCCGCGCGCCGACAGGTTCGGCGGTGTTCCAAGGGGCATAAGGGCTCGATCGGTCGGTGCGCCTCGACCGCCATCGACCACGGGACGGTGGGTGGGCGCCCGATCGCGCGGACCGCGAGCGACCGTGGCAGCGGCCTTTTGCGGTGGCGGTCGGTCGAACGGCGTCGTCACCGCGGGCCGGTCGGCCTCGGGTGCCCACGCTGCTCGGCGCGAAGGCCAGCACTCCCCCCTGTCCCATGCCGACGCCGGCGGGGCGTTGACACAAGCACGCGGCATTATATCGTCGCGGACGGGTTGTGTCTATGGGGTGCGCGTCGGCGCGCTTGGTGGCGATATGGGCATGCCCTCGCCAGATCGTCTAGGATTTGCGACGCCAAGCCGACTGGATGCCGGCATTTCCGACACGGAGTGAGACCCTTTATGTATCCGACTCCCCTGCACCCGGTGATCGTGCACTTCCCGATCGTGCTCATGATCCTCCAACCCATCGTCTTGATCGGCGCGTTCATGGCCGTCCGTCGTGGCGCAAGCCTCAAGATGGCCTGGGGCGTCGCGGCGGCGTTTGCCGTGCTGCTGGCGATCTCCGCTTTCGCGGCCACTCAGACGGGTGAGGACACGGAGCGCGAGGTCAAGAACACGATCGGTCAGGAGCTGATCGAGGAGCACGCCGAGGGCGCGGAGCTGTTCCGCAACCTCGCGATCGTCGGCGCGGTGATCGTGCTCATCGCGTTCGCGCTGGGCGGCGCGGGCCGCGCGGCCCGCATGGTGTCGCCGGTGTTCGCGATCGGCCTGATCTGGTTCGGCTACCAGGCCGGCCACTCGGGCGGCGCGCTGGTCTACGAACACGGCGCGGCGAGCGCGTACTCGACGCCGGATCCGTCGAAGTTGGGATCGGGGGGTGAAGGGGGCGAATCGGGCGACGGGGGCGGCTGATCGCTCGCCGTGTTCTTCGCCCCCGATGCCCCCCGTGATCCCCTCCGCCGTCGCCCGCGCCGCTGGCCGCTGATGGCGGCGCTGGCGTTGTTGGGCGTTGTCGTCTACCTGCGGCTGCAGCCGGCGATCGTGCAGCGGCAGATCGCCCGCTACCTGCCCTCGCCGACGCCCGGCCCCACCGCCACGCCGCCGCTGCCGGCGACGCTGGCGACGGCCGAGGCGGCGCGGGCCGCGGGCAAGCAGAGCGCGGCGTTGGCCGCGTGGGCCACGGCGCAGGCGATCGACCCGACGCGGGGCGACGTGGCCCTCGCGCTCGTGCGGCGGCTGGCGGCGCGCAGGCGCTACAAGGACGCGGCGAATGCGGCGGCGACCGCCGTGGCCGCCGCGCCGGACGACAGCGGCGCGCAGGCGGCGTTGGCCGTCGCGCTCGACTGGGGGGGCGATTCGGAGGCCGCGATCGGCGCGGCGCTGAAGGCGGTCGATCTGGACCTGGACGATCCGGGCGGCCATGCCGCGCTGGCCGAAGCGTACGCCGGGGCCGGGCGTTGGGATCCCGCGCTGAGCGAAGCGCAGAAGGCGGTCGAGGCCGGTCCGGACGATCCGTACGCCGTGCGGTCGCTGGGCATGGCGTGGGAGTCGCGGGGCGCGACGGCCAAGGCGATCGAGCTATATGGGCAAGCCGCGGCGCTCGATCCGCGCAACACGCTCTTCCAGATCGACATCGGCCGCGTCCACCGCTTCGCCGGAGAGGTCGACGCGGCGCGGGATGCGTTCAAGGCTGCGACGGACATCGACCCGGACGATCCGATCGGCTGGGACAACCTCGGGCTGCTCGAGTACGACGCCGGCGACATCGAGGCCGCCGAGTCCCGCTTCGAGCGCGCCGTGAAGGCGGACCCCGAC
The DNA here is from genome assembly GCA_039931375.1 of Ardenticatenales bacterium. Lineage (GTDB taxonomy): Bacteria > Chloroflexota > Anaerolineae > Epilineales > Epilineaceae > Avedoeria. Next base: position 5,098 of record JBDTSC010000143.1, on the reverse strand, counting down.
TACGCCCCCGGCCACGGCCACCTGGGCTGGACGGCCTACGCCGCCAAGCACTGGGAGGAAGCGCAGCACCAACTGACGCGCGCGATCGACCTCGGCGCCCAGCAGGTGGACTTCTACTACATGCTCGGCCTGTCGATGGCCTTCCAGGACCACTGCGACGCCGCCCGCCCGTGGTTCGACAAGGCGCTGGCCGTCGATCCGGACTCGCTGCCGGCGCATGAGGGGATGAAGTTGTGTTCGTTCGAGGATGCGCCGTGAGGGGGTGGGGAGTGGGGAGCGGGACTTGGAGTCGGGCCCACCGATCACCCGGCCGTGAACGGCCGGGCTACAATAACGACGCCTGCTGAAGCAGGCTACAGACTGTTAGCTGGCTTTAGCCAGCGTCGTTATTGTAGCCCGGCGATTCATCGCCGGGTGTTCGGCGGCCACCGCGCATAGCTTCTCGGACGGTCTCTAACGCACGTCTAATCCCCCCACCCTTGTCCCGCCCCTTGACCGCACTATACTCCTGCCCGCAGGGTCGCTAGCAGACCCGGGCCGCGAGTGCTAACGCGGCCGATCCGCAAGAGCAGCGGACGATCGCGGGGCGCGCAGCGCCGCCGACGTCCGGTCGACCGGCGATCGTTCGGTCGGCGACCACTCGTTCGCAAACGAAATCCGTTCCCCCCGCAACCCTTTCAAGGAGGCACCGCACGCTATGGGCATGAACCTGCAGCCGTTGGGCGACCGCGTCATCATCGAGCCGATCGAGCAGGAAGAGGTGACCGCCAGCGGCATCATCCTGCCCGAGTCCGCCAAGGAGCGGCCGCAGCGCGGCACCGTCTTGGCCGTCGGGCCGGGCCGGCTGGACGAGGACGGCGGCAAGCGCATCCCGATGGACGTCAAGGTCGGCGATGTCGTCCTGTACGCCCAGTACTCCGGCACCCAGTTCAAGATCGACGCCACGAAGTACCTCGTGCTGAGCGAGAAGGACATCCTGGCGCGCGTCGCCAGCTAACGGACGACGGGGCGACGCATCGTCGTCGCCGCGTCCCGCACCATCGCCCGTTTGCGCTACCCCGCTCGCACTACCCCGCTCGCGCCACCCCGCTCACACTGTGCAGACACGATCGGTCGGGCCCGTCCCGGCCGCTAGAAGGAGTTGACGATCCATGGCCAAGATTCTGGTGTTCAACGAGGCCGCCCGCCGCGGCTTGAAGGAAGGCGTCGACATCGTCGCCAACGCGGTCAAGACGACGCTCGGCCCGAAGGGCCGCAACGTCGCGCTGGCACGCAAGTTCGGCTCGCCGACCGTCACCCATGACGGCGTGACGGTGGCCAAGGAGATCGAGCTGACGGACCCGTGGGCCAACATGGGCGCGCAGCTGTTCAAGGAAGCCGCCATGCGGACCAACGACGTCGCCGGCGACGGCACGACCACCGCGACCGTCCTGGCGCAGGCGATGGTCACCGAGGGCCTGCGCAACGTGGCCGCCGGCGCGAACCCGATGCAGATCAAGCGCGGCATCGACCTGGCCACCGCCGCGATCGTCGCCGAGATCAAGAAGATCAGCCGCCCCGTGGACGGCCGCGACGACATCGCCCACATCGCCTCGATCAGCGCGCACGACGATCACATCGGCAACCTGATCGCGGACGTGATGGACAAGGTCGGCAAGGACGGCGTGATCACGGTCGAGGAGTCCAAGTCGCTCGAGTTCGAGACGGAGTACGTCGAGGGCATGGAGTTCGACCGCGGCTACATCAGCGCCTACTTCATGTCGAACGCCGAGACGATGGAGGCCGTCATCGACGAGCCGTACATCCTGGTCACGGACAAGAAGATCAGCGCCGCCCAGGACCTCGTGCCGCTCATGGAGCAGCTCGTGCAGACCGGCAAGCGCGACCTGGTCGTGATCGCCGAGGACGTGGACGGCGAGGCGCTGGCGACGCTCGTGCTGAACAAGCTGCGCGGCATCTTCAACTGCCTGGCCGTCAAGGCCCCCGGCTTCGGCGACCGCCGCAAGGCGATGCTGCAGGACATCGCCGCGCTGACCGGCGCGACGGTGATCTCGGACGACATCGGCAAGAAGCTCGAGAGCGCGACGCTGAGCGACCTGGGCCGCGCCGGCAAGGTGCAGTCCAACAAGGACGACACGACGATCATCGAGGGCCGCGGCGACGCGGCGGCGATCAAGGGCCGCATCGACCAGATCCGCGCCCAGATCGACTCCACCACCAGCGACTACGACCGCGAGAAGCTCCAGGAGCGCTTGGCCAAGATGGCCGGCGGCGTCGCGATCATTCGCGTCGGCGCCGCGACCGAGGTCGAGCTCAAGGAGAAGAAGCACCGCGTCGAGGACGCCCTGTCCGCCACGCGCGCCGCGGTCGAGGAGGGCATCGTGCCCGGCGGCGGCGTGACGCTGCTGCACGCCCGCAAGGCGCTGGCCAAGATCGACGTCCCGGTCGGCTCCGACGAGGCGACGGGCGTGCGGATCGTGGAGCACTCCTTGGCTGAGCCGGTCAAGCAGCTCGTCCGCAACGCGGGCGGCGACGGCGCGGTCATCGTCGAGGAGATCCTGCGCCAGAGCGCGGCCAAGAAGTCCCACACGCTGGGCTACAACGTGCTCAGCGGCGAGTACATCGACCTGATGGACAAGGGCATCATCGATCCGGCCAAGGTGACCCGCGCCGCCGTCGAGAACGCCGCCTCCATCGCGTCGATGATCCTGACCACCGACGCCCTCGTGGCGGACGCTCCCGAGCGGGAGAAGCCGCACACGGACGGGCCGGGGGAGATGGACTACTAGAAGCGAGAAGCGCGCGCGGCGTTGTCCGCGGCGCCGAAGAGCGTGGTCGAGGGCGGGGGAGTCGATCCCCCGCCCTCTTTTTCTGTGCGGGCCGCATGACCCAAATGTGTTACGAGTTCTTGGCAAAAATTGGGCGCGCGGGGGGCTTGATTTGGAGGTTGCGCCTCGTTATACTGACGGCAATTGAGGATGTGGCTTCGACATCGTGTCGAACGAATGCATCGATTGAGTTCGCCCTCTAGCCTCGTCACCGGTCCTATGAAGTCGAGACGCCTAGGGTCTGGCCCTTGTCTGGCCCTTGGTTCGCGATGTTCGGGTCTCCTGTGTGTGGTGAAGGGAATCTCTGAGGCTTCGCATCCCCGATCCACTCGGGCGTACGGCTCACCCCCGTCGCCCACTTCTAGCCAGGAGGCTCGAAACCCATGCCCAAGAAGCTCTTTGTCGGTGGTCTCCCGTGGTCCGTGACCTCGGATGAGCTCCGCACCACGTTCGCCCCGCACGGTGACATCGCCGATGCGGTGGTGATCACCGACCGCGAGACCGGCCGCAGCCGCGGCTTCGGCTTCGTGGAGTTCAACGACCCGAACGAGGCCGACGCCGCGATGCGCGCCCTCAACAACTCGTCCCTGGGTGGCCGCACGATCACGGTCAACGAGGCCGGCGAGCGCCGCCAGGGCAGCGGCGGCGGTGGTGGCGGTGGCGGCGGTCGTGATGGCGGCGGCTACCGCTCCGGCGGCGGCGGCGGTGGTGGTGGTGGTGGTCGCGGCGGCTGGTAGTCGACGCGATGTGGGCCGTCCGCTTGACGGCGGCCTGACGACATTCGCATGAACAGAGGCCCCGGGGCAGCGATGCCCTGGGGCTTTTGTGTTGTCGGGACGGGGTTCGCGGGGCGAACGCGGGCTGTGCCAGAATGCCATTCGCGCTGGCGGCGCACCGCACGACACATGCACACACGATATACTCGTCCGCACACCGTACACCGTACACCCTTCATCGAGGTCCCCTTGCGCTGTCGCACCCGCCTCTCGCTGTCCTTTGGTTCCCGTCGACCACAATCGTTGCCCTGGCTCATCCTCCTCGTCGCGTTGGGCGCGTCCGTCCATGCCACGCCCGTGCGCGCCGCCGGCCGCCTCTATCTGCCCATCGCCTTCGTTCCGTCCCCCAAGCCGACGCCGACGCACGTTCCGAGCCCGACGTGGGAATGGCTCACGCCGACGCCGGCGCCGACGCTGGCGGTGCGGCGCTCGCGCGACTTCACCGACCCGCGCACCGTGAAGGGCGTCGCCGCTGATCCCAAGACCGGTGACCTGTGGGCCGCGACGTACGGCGGCGTCGTGCACTGGACGGCCGACGGGGCGCGCGGCGAGGTGTTTACGACGGGGGATGGCTTGCCCGAGAATGCCGTGACAGCGGTGACCGTGGCGGGCGATGGGCGCGTCGTGGTCGGCACGGAGAGCGGCTACGGCGCCGTGCGATCGGCGGATGGTCGGTGGGAGGGCTTCGAGGTCCTCGCCGACCCGAGGGCGGCGAGCATCGATCCCGGTTTTCGACGGGTCAGCCGCATCCAAACGCTGGCGGTCGACACGGCGGGCGTGGCGTGGTTCGGGACGTTCAACGGGGTCGCGGCGCGCCACCCGGACGGGGCGTGGGAGCATCCGCCATGGCCCAATCCACTCCAGGTGGCGGTGCCTTCCGTCGGGGCGGGGCCGGATGGAAGCGTGTGGATGGGCACGATGTTCCTGCCGGATCCCGACGGGGACGGCCTGAATCCGCAACAAGAACGCATCGTCGTCCACCGAGCGGATGGAACGTGGCAATGGTTCAACATTCGGCAGGGCCTGCGGGGAAGCTACTGGGCGGACGTCGCCGTGGCGCCGAATGGGTCGGTGTGGGCGCTGGCCGAGAGCACCATGATGGACGATCTCGGCAACTGGTTGCCGTGGATCGAGAGGTTCCTTCCCGGCGAGGCCAAGTGGTCGACGCCCGATCTCGGCGACCTCGGCGTGGTCATACGGTCTGGCGGTGTGCTCGGCCAAGCGCATGCGATGGCCCTGGATGCCGCAGGGCGTCCATGGTTCCTGTCCGAGGACGCCGTCTTGGTGCCGACGGACGCTGATGCGCTCCGCTGGAAGCTCGAACCATTCCAAGGCGCGTGGGGCTCACGCGAGGACGAGCTGACGATCGGTCCCGACGGCACCGCCTGGCTGGGCACGAGCGAGCACGTCGTGCGTCGCGGTTCCGACGGCGCGTATCGCCGCCTCGTGGCGCCCGGCTTGCCGTCCGGCGATGTCCGCAGTGTCGTCGCCGAC
>JBDTSC010000142.1:0-9367 GCA_039931375.1 Ardenticatenales bacterium | reverse complement strand
AGCATCGCCACCCTGCTCAGCGCGTTCGGCCTGTCCGCCTCGGCCGGCCTGAACGCCTACATCCCGCTGCTGATCGTCGCGCTGGTCGGCCGCTTCGCGCCGTCCGTCGTGCGTCTGTCCGCGCCGTGGGACGGCATGACCAGCTGGTGGGTGATCGGGACGCTGGCCGTGCTCACCCTCATCGAGATCCTGGCCGATAAGATCCCGCTCGTCGATCACGCCAACGACGTCCTGGGCACCGTCGTACGCCCCGCCGCCGGCGCCGTCCTGTTCGCGTCGACGACGGGCACGGTGTCCTACCTGGACCCGAACGTCGCGCTCATCCTCGGCCTCTTCGTCGCCGGCGCCACGCACGGCGCGAAGGCCACGGCGCGGCCCGTCGTGACGGCGACGACGGGCGGCCTCGGCAACCCGATCGTCAGCACGATCGAGGACATCGCCTCGCTGTTCACGAGCTTGGTGGCGATCTTCATGCCGATCGTGATCGGGCTGGGGGCGGTGGTGTTCCTGCTGATCCTCGTGGTGTGGCGGATGGGGCGAAGGCCGGGCGCGGTGGCGGGGCGGGCGTAGCGAACCTACCGCCCCGACGACTTCCACCCCACCGGCAGATATGCCTTCTTGCTCCCCTGAATCCCGCCGATCGGCGTCAGCTGCTCATCGATCGCGTAGCCGGCCCAGTCGACATCGTCGCTGACCTTCGTGCCGACGGTGTCGTTGCCGACGTTCATGCAATCGTCCTTCGCGTCGGAGGGGTCCAGCGGGCCGTCCTTGTCGCCCCACCAGATCAGGGCGGCCGTGTTGCAGTGGGCCGCGTCCTCGTTCAGGACGCCCCACTGGCTGCACTCCGTGATCCAGCCCTTCTGGAGGATCAGCCGTCCGGTCGGGACGATCTTGGCGCCGACGGCAAGCTTCGAGAATCGCGGTCCGGACACCGACACTTCCGCGCCGTCCTTGACCAGCAGCCCCGTCGCGCCGGCCGATGCGGCGTCGCCCGTCAGCGTCAGGCCAGCCAGATCGACGGCGCCGCTGGCCGAGACGAACGCCTCGCCCGCGCCGCCGCCCGTCACCATCAGCTTGACGCTCGCACCGTCCGCCTCGCGCAGGCTTGAACCGGCGTCGACAAACACGCCGCCGTGCGGCTTGCCGTCCTCCGCCGCCATCACGGACACCGTGTCCGCGCCGCGGGAATCGTTCAGGCGGATGTTCGCGCGCCGCGCGCCGTCGCCGACGCGCAGCGCCTTGCCGGGGCGCAGGTAGAAGCGCAGGCCGGCGTCCATGTCGATGAGCGGTGCTGCCGCGCCGGCCAGGATCGCGTCGCCGTCGAACTCGACGCCGGCGCCCGGATCGGCCAGCGTCAGCTGGCGCTGGGTCAGCTCCACGTTCGACTGGACCAGGATGCGGTTCACGCCGTTGTTCTCATAGTGGTTCCGGTTGACCGCGTTCTGCTGGTCCGCGCCCATGATCGCGTCCATGTGGGACAGCGGGATCGAGATCGGATAGCCCGCCGCGCCACTGAACGTCGACCTCGTGATCGCGCCGCGCACCTTGCCCCACTGGACCATCGCGCCGGTCTTCCCGCCGTTCTCGAAGTGCACCCCCTCGATCTGCGCCTCGACCGTCGTGTCCGCCAGGACGAGGCCCTGCCAGCCGCCCGGCGCGCCGTTCAGCGCGCCCAGCACGACGTCGCCGCCCTGCAGCACCGCCGTGTCCGCCGTGTCGTCCGCGGGCCGCAGCGCGCCGGCGCCCAGGGCGGCCACCGCGGCGCGCGAGGCCAGCGGCTCGGACGGCGGCGAGCCGACGGAGAAGCGGGCGCGCGGACCGGCCGGATCGCCGATGCGCAGCGCGGCGTCCGGCGCGAATAGGAGGTGCGCGCCGGGCAGGATGCGGAACTCCGCCGGCGGGCCTTCCTTGCCCTGATCGGACGCCACCGTCAGGTCGCCGTCGATCTCGTACGGCACGCCGATATCGCCCCACACCGCGCTGCGCGGCACGTCGAGCGGGATGCTTTTGGCCAGCACGAGCGCGCGGTCGATGCCGTTGTCCTTGATCGGCGGCTGACGGTACTTGCCGGCGATCATTCCGCCCAGGAAGCTGTCGACGGCGTTGGACGGCAGCTCGAGCGGGTACCCCAGGGCATGGCGCATCGTCAGGTCGAGAGCGTAGGTGCGCGGGTCGCGGACCCGGATCATCGGCACGCCGCCGGCGCCGCCGTACTTCACGTCCGTGTTGATCAGGCTGTTGTCGATGTTGCTGAACTCGGAGATCAGGATGCCGCCCCAGCTGCCCGGCTCATCCCGCTGGCCCGTGATCACCACGTGCTCGAGCTCGTCGACGGCGCCGGAGGTGACCAGGTGGCCCGGCTGCTCCGCGCTGATGCCGGCGACGATGCCGCCGTCCTGGTCGAACTTGATCAACGCGCCCGGTCCGAGGTAGAGCGTCGGCGCGTAGTTGGCCGGCCCGGCGATCGTGATCGTGCCCTTCACGAGATACGGCACGCAGAAGTTCGCCCACGTCCCGTCCACGGTGACGTCCACCGGGTCCGTCGCATCGACCTCGATCGCGCTCTTGCCGACCTGGCTGAAGCGCAGCAGGCTGCAGCGCTGCTCGCGCACCGTGATCGACCCGGCCCGGGTCGTGCTCGGGCCGAGGGAGTTCGCTCCGAACAGGAGCGGTGCGCCGGCGGACTGGCTGAAGACGACGTTGTACAGGTCGGTGGCGGTGCCCCGCACCTCGACCATCGCCTTGCCGTCCTTGCCGCCGCCGGCGATCGTCGCCGCCTCGATCGTGCTCGTCAACGAGCCGGTCTCGAAGCGGATCTGGCCCCAGAAGCCCGGTGACGCGGTCCGCTGGAGCGCGAAGAACCGGATCGGCGCGTTCTGCGCATCCCCCACCGCCACGAGGGCGGCGCCGGATTGGACGACCAGGTCGGCGCCGTCGTTGAAGCGCACCTGGGCGCCGGGCTGGATGGACAGCGTCGAGTTGCGGATCGAAACGCCCGTGCTGCAGATGTCGTGCGGGTTGTCCGCCGCGCTCCACGCCTGGTTGGTGGTCACTTGGCCGCAATGGTCGAGCGCCAGCGCCCGGTGCGGTGCGAGCGCGGCGCCGCACGCCAGCGCGGCGGTCGCGATCAGGAGGAGCGGGCGGTGAGGCGAGCAGGCCATCGGGAGACTCCGTCGACAGGCGTGATGGGTTGGGCGAACGCGCCTGCAAGGATAGCCCAAACACCTGGGTGCCGTGTAGGGACGGCCCCCCGCGTATAATCGCCCTTCGCCCCTTGCAGGCATGCTACGGAACGGAAAGGTCGGCGCCATGGGTTCGCGCATCGGAAACTTCGCCGCGCGCTTCATCGAGACGGGCTGGTTGGCCGCGGTCATGGTGGTGCCGCTCTTCTTCGACGTCTGGTCCAACCGCGTTTTCGAGCCGGACAAGCTGACCACGCTGCGGTCGATGGCCGTCCTGATGGTCGCCGCGGCGCTCGTGGTGTGGGGCCAGTCGGGCCTGCCGCGGCCGACGCTCGAGCGCCTGCGGACGGCGGCGCGCACCCCGCTCGTGGCGCCCGTCCTGGCGATGACGGCCGCGCTCGCGCTGTCCACGGCCCTCTCGCGGCTGCCGGCGCAGAGCATCTGGGGGTCGTACAACCGCCTGCAGGGCCTGTACACGTGGTCCGCGTACGTCATCGTCTTCGGCGCGATCGTCCTGTTCCTGCGCGACCGGGTCCAGCTCGAGCGCCTCGTGCTGGCGATCCTCCTGCCCAGCCTGCCGATCGCGCTGTACGCCGTGGTGCAGCGCTTCGGCCAGGACCCGATGCCGTGGCTCGGCAACGTCACGCGCCGCGTGGCCAGCACGATGGGCAACTCGATCTTCGTCGCGGCCTACCTGATCATGGTGGTCCCGCTGACGTGGGTGCGGCTCGTGCAGGCCTACCGCCGGCTCGAGGAGGACGAGAGCACCGCGGCGGTGCTGCGGCTGGCCGGCTACATCGTCATGGCCGTCGTGCAGCTCCTGGCGATCGTGCTCTCCCAGAGCCGCGGCCCGTTCCTGGGCCTGATGGCCGGGCTGGCGATCACGCTCGTGCTGCTCCTGGGCACGCACCGCAAGGCGCTGCGCGGGCTGTTGGCGGCCGGCGTCGTCTTGGCGGCCTTCCTGGTCGCGTTCAACGTGCCCGGCACCCCGCTCGCGCCGCTGCGCAGCGTGCCGTACCTCGGCCGCCTTGGGCAGATCCTCGAGACGGACAGCGGCACCGGCAAGGTCCGCGTCCTGATCTGGGGCGGCGCGTACGAGCTCTTCAAGTCCGACCCGGTGCGCATGGTGATCGGCCACGGGCCGGAGACGATGCACATCGTCTACAACCCGTTCTACCCGGCCGAACTGGGCGCCCTGGAGTCCCGCAACGCCTCGCCGGACCGCTCGCACAACGAGACGTGGGACACGCTGGTCCAGGCCGGCCTGATCGGGCTGCTGGCCAGCCTCTTCCTCTACGCGTCCGTGTTTTACTTTGCGCTGCGCTCGCTCGACCTCATCCGCGGCGCGGCCGACCGCAATCGGTTCCTCGCGCTCTGGTTCGGCGGCGGCGCCGTGTTGGCGGCCGCGTTCGTCGCGCTCAAGGGCCCGCCGTGGTTCGGGGTGGCGATGCCGCTCGGGATGATCGTCGGCCTGGGGCTGTACATCGTGCACCGCGTCGTCCTGGTCGGCTGGACGCCGCCGGACAACCCGACGCGCCGGCTCCTCCTGATCGGAGTGCTGGGCGGGCTCGTGGCGCACTTCGTCGAGATCCACTTCGGGATCGCGATCGCCGCCACCCGCACGCTGTTCTTCGCGATGATCGGACTGCTCGCCGTCGTCGGCGCGATGCCCGAGACGCGGGGCAACGTCGTGGCGGAGCCGACGCCCGTCGGCGGCGGAGCGGCGGCGGCGCTGCGGACGCGCGGGCGCGGACGGGCCGCCACGCGGCGGGCGCCGGGCGCGGTGAGCGGTGCGCCGGGCGCGACGCACGACTGGCTGGCGGCGGCGTGGCTGCTGCTGATCATCCTGTGCACGCTGGCCTTCGACTTCATCGTCCGGCCCAACCCGGCCGACAAGATCTACATCCTGCTGTGGCTGCTGTCCCTGTCCTGGGTCCTCGGCGGCCTCGTCGCCGGCTCGGAGGCGGCCACGCTGCGGCGGGCCGGTCCGGCGGGCATGTGGCCGTTCATCGCGATCACGCTGAGCGTGTACGTCGGCTACAGCTTCGTCCACACGTTCATGCTCCAGAGCGCCGCCGCCAGCGGCGCCGGCGCGTCGGCCAGCGAGCTGCTGCTCGGGGTCTACTACGTCACGCTGCTGGCGCTCATGCTCGCGCTGGCCGCTCGGCTGGCCGCCGAGCTGCCCGTCACCGAGGACGCCCGCACGGCGCCGAGCCGCCCGGTGTTCCTCTACCCGATCGTCGCGCTCATCGCCCTGGTGCTCGTCTTCATGACGAACATGAACGTCGTGCGGGCGGACATCTGGTACAAGCAGGCGTTCGCCGGCGAGCACGACACCGCGACGCTGCGGATCAACCAGGGCAAGTTCGACGAGGGCGATCAGCTCTTCGTGATGGCGATCAGCGACTACGACCGCGCGCTCAAGCTCGCTCCGCACGAGGACTACTACGTCCTGTTCAAGGGCAAGGCGCTCCTCGAGCGCGCGGACGCCAAGGCGAACCGCGTCGCGAACAGCATGGCCATCGCCGGCCGCGGCGAGGGCGACGACGAGTACACGGCGGATCCGGACATCGCGGCCAAGGCCAAGGAGCGCGACCAGATGTTCGAGGCCGCGCTGGTCGTCCTGAACCAGGCGTACACGATGTCGCCGCTGAACACGGACCATTCCGCGAACCTCGGCCGCGCCTACCAGATCTGGGGCGATCGGACGTTCAAGCCCGCGCTGCGCCAGGAACGGCTCGCGCAGAGCGTGACGTGGTTCAAGGGCGACGGCGAAAAGATCGCCGGCGCGATCACGCTCACGCCGTCGAACGCCGGACTGTTCCGCGAGTTGGCCACAACCTACTACCTGGCCGGCAGGGACGACGAGGCGCTCAAGACGATCGAGGAAGCGCTGAAGGTCGATCCGACGTTCACGGCCCCGCTGCGCCTGCGCGCCACGATGATGGTCGACAAGGCGACGGCCAAGGCGGCCAAGGACGGCAACGCGGCGGCGAAGGCGGACTTCCAGGCGGCCGAGGCGGACTACGACAAGTACGTCCGCAGCAAGGACGGCCGCAGCGACCCCACCGCCTGGTCGGGCCTCGCGCTCGTCCGCGCCCGGCTGGGCAACACGGACGGCGCGCGCGAGGCGAACCTCAAGGTGCTGAACCTCGCGCCCGGCGACCTGGACACGCTGCGCAACATGGCGATCCTCGAGCGCGACGCGAACCAGATCCAGGCGGCATGCCAGTACGCCGAGGAGGGCCTGCAGACCAGCCCCAGCGACGCCGGCCTGCTCCAGCTCTTCGGCCAGCTCGGCTGCACGCGCGAGGAGACGGACGCACCGACCGACGGCGCGCCCGGCGCACCCATCGACCTTGGCGCCGGCGACGCCGTGACCGACACCGCCCCGACGGCGCCCTGAGGTCCGCGTGCTGGCCCCGACGCTGCTCGTCTTCGCGTTCGCCTTCGGCGTCTCGAGCTTCGCGACGCCGGCGCTCGGCCGGATCGCGCTGCGCGTGGGCTGGGTGGACATGCCCGCCGGCCGCAAGGCGCACGCCCAGCCGACGCCGCTGCTCGGCGGCCTGGCGATCATCGCCGCCGTTCTGGGCGCGCTGGCGGTATCCAGCGACCGGGGCGCCGCCGCCCAGCTGGCCGCGATCGTGGCGGGCGCGACGATCGTCGGCGTCGTCGGCGCGGTGGACGATCGTCGGCCGCTGCCGGCGTGGCTCAAGCTGACCGGTCAGGCGGCGGGCGTCGCCGTTCTGATCGCCGGCGGCGTGCGCACCCAGATCGTCGGCGGCGCGGCGGGCGACATCGCCCTCACGGTCGGCTGGATGCTGGTCGTTACGAACGCGCTGAACTTTCAGGACAACATGGACGGGCTGGCGGGCGGTCTGGCCGGGATCGCCGCGGCGTGGTTCGTCCTGCTGGCGGTGGCGAACGGCCAGCAGCTGGTCGCGCCGCTGGCGGGCGCCGTCGTCGGGGCGTGCCTCGGGTTCCTGCGCTACAACTTCAACCCGGCGACGATCTTCATGGGCGACGCCGGCAGCCTCTTCCTGGGCTTCACGCTGGCCGCGATCGGCCTCAAGCTGCGCTTCCCCGGCCAGAGCGTCGCCGTCAGCTGGCTCATCCCGCCGCTCGTGCTGGCGCCGATGCTGTTCGACCTCTCGCTGGTCACGGTGTCCCGACTGCGGCGCGGCGTGAACCCGTTCACGACGGCCGGCCGCGACCACGTGTCCCACCGCCTGCTGGCCCTCGGCGCCACGACGCGCGAAGCCGCCCTCGGGCTGTACATCGTGGCCTGCGCCGCGGGCGGGCTGGCGCTCTTCACGAGCTACGCGCGGCCCGCGGAGGCGTACGTCGTCGTCGGCGTCGTCATGGCGGCGGCGGTGTACGCGATCTGGTGGCTCGAGCTTCGCCCGGGCGCGCCGCGCTCGGACGGGGCTGGGCGATGAGCGGCGAGCGCGCGGACGACGAGAGCCACGCCGCGCAGACAGCCGCGCTCGCCGAGCGCCTGCTCGGGCGGATCGCGGACCGGACGGCGAGGATCGGCGTCGTCGGCCTGGGCTACGTCGGGCTGCCGCTGGCGGTCGCGCTGGCGGAGCAGGGGTTCGACGTGCTCGGCATCGACGTCAGCCCGGAGCGCGTTGGCGCGATCAACGGGGGCGTCAGCCCGATCGGCGACGTGACGGACGAGCGGATCGCGGCGCTGGTGGCGGCCGGGCGGCTGCGCTCGACCACCGACGCGATGGACGCCGCGCCATGCGACATCCGCTTCGTGTGCGTCCCGACGCCGTTCGACCGCAACAAGACGCCCGACCTCAGCTATGTCGATGCCGCCGCGGACGGGATCGCCGAGACGCTCCAGCCGGGGCAGCTCGTGATCCTGCAGAGCACGACGTACCCCGGCACGACGGACGAGGCGGTCCGGCCGCGGCTCGAACAGGGCGGGCTGGTCGCGGGGCGCGACTTCTTCCTAGCGTTCGTCCCGGAGCGGATCGACCCCGGCGTGCCGCAGCACACCGTCCAGAACACGCCCAAGGTGGTCGGCGGCCTGACGGCGCACTGCACGGCGGTGACGACGGCCGTCCTGGCGACGTTGGGCACGTCGATCATGGCCGTGTCCTCGCCACGGGTGGCCGAGCTGACGAAGCTGCTGGAGAACGTGTTCCGCGCCGTGAACATCGCCCTGGTCAACGAGCTGGCGGTGCTGTGCGAGCAGATGGGGATCGACGTCTGGGAGGTGATCGGCGCCGCGGCCACGAAGCCGTACGGGTTCATGCCGTTCTGGCCCGGCCCGGGCGTCGGCGGCCACTGCATCCCGGTCGACCCGTGGTACCTCAGCTGGAAGGCGCGCGAGTACGACTTCCCGACGCGCTTCATCGAGCTGGCCGCCGAGGTGAACCAGAACATGCCCTCGCACGTGGTGGACTTGGTCGTGCGGGCGCTCGAGGCGGACGGCAAGGCGCTCTCGGGCGCCGACGTGCTGGTGATCGGCGTCGCGTTCAAGGCCAACGTCGAGGACGCGCGCCTCGCGCCGGCCGAGCGCGTGATCGCCCTGATGGCGGCCCGCGGCGCGCGCGTTGGCTACCACGACCCGCACATCGCCCGCTTCCAGGTGGGCGGCGACGTGTTCCTGGCCGAGCCGCTCACGCTCCACAGCGAGCCGCTCACCGCCGCGCGCCTGTCCGCGGCGGACGCCGTCGTCCTCCTGGTGGCCCACGACGCCGTCGATGTGGGCGCGATCACCGCCGGCGCCCGCCTGGTCGTCGACGCCTGCAACGCGACCGCGGGCCACGCGCGGCGCGCGCGGGTGGTGCGGCTCGGGGCGCCGTAGGAGTCGTGGCGGCCGCCCAGCGCGGCCACGGCGGGGTGCGCGCACTTGCGCCGCCTGCGCCGGGTTCATATCATCGCCCCTCGTCACCCGCCCGTACTTTTTTGCCGTCCAACCGCCGGCGGATCATCCGCGAGGAGCACGTCATGCCCAGGCCGACCCGCCGCACCCGTTTCACCGAGCGCTCCCGGCCGTCGCGCGCCGCCGCCAACGACGAGGGGGGCGAGCTCGAGCACGTGAGCGAGTGGACGAACCCGGCGGTGATCGCCGCGCTCTTCGGTCTGGTGATGAGCGTGCTCTTCGGGATCCACATGATGAGCAACTACAAGCCCGCCCCGCCCGCGCCGCCGACCACCGCGGCGGACGC
>JBDTSC010000141.1:0-9374 GCA_039931375.1 Ardenticatenales bacterium | reverse complement strand
CAGCGGGAAGAGCGCGGGGCGGAGGGGGCGGGCGACGGTCGCGGTGGGGGGCGGACCGGACGTCGGCTGTTGTTGGAGGGCGGAGGCGACGACGTGGCCGGGCGCGGCGGCGTGGAGCGCGTTGGGCGCGGGCGGCCGGGCGGCGGAGGCGACGGCGGCGGCGGTTGCGATGGCGATGGCCGCGCCGGCGGCGATGAAGGCCGCCGCCGGCAGACGCATGTCGCGCACTGTGGCGGCGCTTCGTTCAGGCGTGTTGTTGTGCATCGTTCACCTCGATATCGATCGGTCGACGTTGGGCTGGACAAATCGCGTGAAGGATGGCGGGCAGGATATCGGAGCGGGAATGCATTCGCAAGGGGTTCGCGCCCGCACCGACGAATCCACAGCGCCCCTCATCGCTGAAGCAGTGCCGGAAGGAACACGTGGAATCCTCCCCACACCCGCTCCCGGGCACAGGCCAGGGGGCCTTCGGCGCCCAGCAGTCGCAGAATTGGGGTATCCAGGGGCAGCGGGATGCCGGCGCTCGCCGTCCATGCGTCGCCTCGCGCATCGTCAGCCGCGGTGTTGTCGAGGGCGATCGCGGCCAGGCTGCCGCCGTCCAGCCGGAAGGGGATACCCGGTCCTCCCGGCGACCACGATGCGGCGCTGACGAGCGCGGCGCCGCGAAACGGCGCGCCCCGCCCGCCGAGCACGCCGACGTTCAGTTGTACGCTCCCGAAGGGAGGCAGGCGCTGGCAACGGACGGCGACGAGGCCGTTGGCGTCGAACAGGAACAGCCCGAACGCCGTGCCGCCGACACCGCCTGACAGATCGGCGACGACGATGGAGCCACCGACATCCGGCAGCGCCACCAGGCGCGTCGCCGCCTTCGCGCGGCCGATCGGCGGCACCGTCAGCAGCTCATAGGCCACGGCGCCCGCAGCGTTGCCACCATCGACATCGGCTGGTGAACGACGGTCGATCGAGCGCATCGACGTGCGCACGAGGCCGACGAGGTTGGGGGGCGGTTCGTCGACGGCGGGGTCGGCGATGCTCTCGACGCGCACATCGCCGGTCCAGTCGCCGGGCAGTTCGGACAGCGGCGCCAGGCGGTCGGTGTCCCATGTGACGCTGCCACGCGGGCAAACGGTGGCATGCGCGGACACCACCAAGCCGGCCGCGCGCACCGTCAATCGGACGGTGGCAGAGCGGTCGACGGCCATGTTCTGAACCGTCAGCCGCGACCGCGCACCCGCGCCGCCGCGCACCCATGGGCCAAACAGAACCGGGCTGCCCGCCGTGAACACAGGCTGCGCGCGGAAGCTCGGACGGAGGTCGGCCGGTGGCGCGACGTACGAGGCCAGCCCGTCGGACGGATCCGGCGCCCCCAGGGACGGAACGGCATCGCCCGGCGAGCCAAAGGCCCGCGCCGTTGCCGCGGCGCTCGTTCCCTCGTCCGCGCCGACCATGTCGACGACGACGCCGAGCGGTTCCGAACCGCGGATCCAGGCGCTGCCATCCAGCGCGTCGCCGGGGCCGGTGCGGCAATCGCCAGCCCGATACCGCAGGCTGGCGCCGGCCGGGATCGTCGCGGACAGGCACAGCGCGTCGGGCTGGCACGCATCGCGCGACTGGAACCAGATCTCGATGGCCGCGCAGCAGCCGCCGGCGTTCTGGACCGTCAACCACGTGTCCACCCCGCCACCGCCGCCGACACCGCTGCCGACACCCGCGCGCGCCGAGGCTGCGACGACCGGCGCCACGTACGTCCCGACCCACGCCACGCGGTCGAACCCCGCCAGGTACCGTCCGCCAACGCCCTCGTACGCGCCGGTCCCCGCGATGAGCTTGTTGGCCGCCGTCGGGCAGCGGCGCAGGACGTGGGCGACGATAGGCGGGCCGTACACCGTCGACAGCGCGACGTCGCCCGCCGCCGCCCCATCGTCCCAGGCGGACCGGAAGCGCCGATAGGCGCCGCAGCTCGGTGGCCCCGCGTCGTCGGTCGGCCGCCCGCCGCCATCGCCGTCGACGAGCGCGCGGCACGAGGGCGACGCCGTGGCCGCCAGGCTGAACACGACGCCGCTCACAGTCCCCTCCGGCCAGCTTGCCGCCGAACGGTCGAACGCCCACGTGGCGCCCGCACCGATCAGGCCCGAGCACAGGACGGCCAGCGGCGGGCGGCAGTCCACGAAGCAGTCGCCCGGCGGCCCCCACAGCCAGAGCATCACGCGGCCCGGCCGATCGCCCACGTTCTGAACGTGCACGACGGCATCGCACGCCGGTCCGGCCGGCGGGCCGTCCAGCGCGGGCAGGAACACCGGGTCGACGCGCGCCGCGTGGAACGCCACCGGCCCGGCGCACGTGCGATCCGCCTGGCCGCCGTCAGGCGCCGCGGTGTCCACGCGCGTCGCGCCGACGCGGGCGAGCGCGACGGTCAGCGCGAGGGTGACGAGGCCGCGGGGTAGGCGGCGCGTGGAGATCACTGCACGGGGACGGCGCGGGCCGCTGACCCTGCGGAACGAGGTCGGGGCACGAGGACCAGAGGGCCGGGGCTTGATCCGCAAAGAATGGGCTCATTGGTCGGCCAGTCGATATCGGGCGAGATCGGGACCGCGTGCGTCAGCGCCTCGTCATCGTCGTCGCCCGTCCCAAACCAGCCGAGTGATGCGTCAAGATCGACCCGGTTCGTGATGAACGCGCCGGACGGATCGAACACGTCGTGCTCCCAGAAGAGGGCGCTGACCAGGGCGCTGCCGCGGAAGCCCTTGTTGACGTAACCCCAGGTGTCGAGGTCGATGTATTCGATCTGCCGATCGTTGAGCTTCTGGCAGACGTAGTCGAGCAGTCCGTTCGCGTCGTATACATGCAACACGATGTCGGTGAACCCGGGCGTTTCCACCCGGTTCGCCAGCACGAGGCGACTCGACCGAATCGTGTCGACCCCCTGATTCCCGTTGGGGACCTCTCGTCCCAGCACCGGAACGGCCAACCTCGTCACGCCGACCGGCAGGCCGCGAATCGTCCCAACGATCGCACCGGCTGGCGTCAGCGTGTCGATCACCGCGTCGCGCACACCCTCGCCATCCGCGCCCGCCGGCCGCCACTGGAGCAGCGCCGCGGCGATCGGCGCCGGCGGGGCGTCGGGGCGGAAGGGCGAAGCGATGCTCTCGACGCGCAAGGACGTCGCCTGCAGCGCGGCATCGAGGTCGATCGCGACGCCGGCGCCGGGGTCGATGTCGACGTCGGGCGGCTGAACGCCGGCCGGGTCGCCGTCGCGCAGACGAGCCGCGATGTGGACGCGGGCCAGGTGATCGGGGTCGAGGTTCTGGACGAAGAGGCGGGCGCGGTGCGCAACCGCCGGCGTCGACGGCAAGACCAGGGGGGCGACGAGCGGTTGCGCGGCCGAAGCGACGGACGGCGGCGCGCTGTAGCTGGCGAGCACCGGCCAATCGCCCCCGCTCGTCAGGTCGACGACGACGGCGAGCGGCGCCGTGCCGGTCACCCAGCCGACGCCGGGGGAGGCAAGGCCAGCGCCGGGGCCGGAGGGGGCGAGGCACTTGGCGAGGTCGACGGAATAGGCGTCGCCCGCGGCCACCGTGAACGAGGCGCAGCGCGCGACACCGCCGCCCGCGCTCGGGCGGTAGCGGACGTCGACATCCGCGCAGGCGAGGCCGGCGTTCTGCACGTAGATGAACGAATGCGCCTGCCGATCGGCGATCAGCGCGGGCAACGGGTAGCGGTACTCCGCCACGTCGCCGGGCCGCGCGTCGATCGTGCGGTGGCCGAGGGCCGTGTAGGCGTCGGCGGCGACCGGCGGCGGATCCGTCGCCAGGGCGAGGTCGCACGTTCGCTCGACGTGGATGGCCAACGGGCTGCCGTAGAGACGGCCGAGCGGCAAGCCCTGGAACGCGTTGCCAGCGAGGAAATCGCGGCGGAAGCGCCGCTCATCGTCCGGGTCGCCGACGATGCCGAAGAACAGCACCTCGCACAGGTAATCCGCCGCGATGTCGTCGACGCCGAGGTCGGCGCCGATCTCGGCGAGCGTTTTGGTGGTCGCCGAGAGCACGTAGCCGCTCTTGGAGCCGGTCGGGATCTGCGCGCCAAGGAACGTCCAGTTTGCGCCCGGTCGGATCAAGCCTGAGCACTCCACCTTGAGCGGCCCGGCGGCCAGCGGCGGGCAGTAGCCGGGCGCGCCGAAGGTGACCAGGATCGCCTTGCTGCCGTCGGCGCCGGCGTTCTGCACGGTCAGCGTCGACACGCAGACGTCGTCGTTCCCTATGAAGTTCAGCACCGGCACATAGGCCAGCGGCGCGCCCTGAGATGCCGCGACGGCCGCGACGCGGTCGTAGCCCCAACCGATCGTGGCATTGCGGCCCGCGCTCGGGCCGGCGCTCGGATCCGCCGCGTCGATGTCCGCCTGCGTGATCGACCGCACCTCGGGCGTGCCGGGGCAGACGCGCCAGCAGCCGGCGTCGCCGCCGACCCGGAAGATCGAGACCACGTACGGCGGCGGCTCGCACACAACCGCCTCGACGACGGCCGATCGGCCGTCGGCATCCGCCGTGAGCACGCCGGTCCACAGCACGGCGGCATCGCTCGACCGGACGATCTGCGCCCGGAACGACGGCAGCGGACAGCTCGCGACCGCCAGCGCATCCGCCGCGTCCGACCGGCCGTTGCACGGCGCGGCCCCGGCGCCCGCATCGACGCCGCCGTCGGCCGCGGCGCGGAGCGTGAGGCGCCATGGGCGGTAGCACGGCTGCTCCGGCGGCGTCGGCGGCTCGGCGATGCGCACGTGGGACAAGGGCAGGAACACGCGCGATGTACCGGTTGGAACGTTGGGCGTAACCGTACCGACCGGACGCGGCGTGGGCGTTGGGTGCGAGCCGGGGCGCAGGTCCGGAAAGCCGCCGGGACAGTCAGCGACGAACAGTCCGCCAGCAACGGTGCGGTCGACGGTTCGCTCGCCGGCGATGCCGATGCGGACCGGCAGGCCGCTTTGGATGCGCGTTACGTCGCCGGGCCGATCCTGATCGTCGACGTCGTCCGTCGCCAGCGAGCCGGCCGGGCGTTCGATCGCCGCCATGTCGAGCGCGACGACGTTGCGCAGGAGTTCGCCCCGCTCGTCAAAGACGTCGTGCTCCCACGTCGCCGCGCTGACGAGCGTCGCGCCGCGAAACGGCGCATCGCCCGCTGCAGTGAGGCGACGTGGCACGGAAGCGCGTTGCCGCTCGTTCAGGCTCATACATGAGGGCCAGGAATCCAAGCCCGCCCCCGCGCCTAAGCCGACGGCGACCGACGTGAGACCTGGCATCAGGACCGCGTTCACAACGGCCACCTCGCCGGTCGTCCGATCGCCGCGTCCTCCAGCAACGGTGTCCGGCACGACGAGGACCGAAGCGCCGTCGTCGAACCGCGACCGACGGCCCTGGTCGTCGCTGACGAGGTATGCGCCGGCCTCGCTGTCGCGCGGCGCGTCGGCCGGCCGTCGGTGCACTTCCATCACCGCGGCGATGCCGGCCGGGGGCTTGCTCGGATCGCTCGGCAGGGCCCACTCGAGGCTCTCGAGCCGCACGCTGTCCGTCGCGTTGGGACCAACGCCGCCCAAGCGCGATAGGTCGATCGCCGTGTGCCCGCTCGGACAGACCCAGTGAACGCCTGTCGTGAGGATGTCGCCGGTCGCATCCAGCACACCGACCCAGATCTTGGCCGCCACATCCGGGCTGAGGTTTTGGAGGTGGAGGGTCGATGTCCACCCGCTCAGGCCGACATACGCCAGCGGCGCCCGCAGCTGCGTGGCGGCATGCGCCGCCCCGTCCACGCCGTCGTCCGGCGCGTCCGGCGGCGCTGCCGCTCCCTCATAGGCGGTCAGCGTCTCGGCGCCCGTCGCCTCGACCGCCACGGCCAGCGGCTGCGTCCCGAGCACCCAGCCGGCCGTTGCGTCAACGGTCAGCTCGGGCGCCACCGTCACCGTCTGCCCAGGCAGGACGTCCGCGTGGAACACGGTGCGCGGCGGCCCGCACTCCTCGCCATCGCCCGCGACCAGCAGCTCGATCGTCGCCGTGGCCAAGCCCGCGTTCTGAATGCCGACATGCGAGCGCTGCCCACCCACGGAGAGGTCGCCGCCGTGCAGCGCCGGCAGGGCGTAGCGGTAGCGGTGCAGCGCCGGCGACCAGGCCGTCAGGCTGTGGTCGAACGCGGTGCCGCCGTACTCCGCGGCGGCGGTAACCCCTGACACACCGGTGTCGCACGTTCGGTCGACGCTGACGGCCAACGGACCGCCCATCGCCCGATCCAACGGGACGCCCTTGAATTCGCCGCCGTTGACCAGCGCTTCACGGAGCCGCAGGTAGGCCTCCGGATTGGCGACGACCTCGTAGAAGAGCGACTCGCACATGTAGTCACCCACGATGTCGTCCACGCCCAGCCCCGGCGCGATCTCGGCGAGGCTCCGCGTATTAAAGCTGAGCACCAACCCGCTCGAGACGAAGTCCCCTTGCCGCAAGCTGGTGAACCGCCATGTCGCTCCGGGCTTGAGCAACCCGCTGCAATCGGCCAACACCGGCCCGCCTTCGTGCTCCCACGTCAAAAACGCCGCTTTGGTCTCGACCGTCCCGGCGTTGAACACGGACACGACGGGCGTGCACCGGTCGTTGCCATCGCCGTTGCCATCGCCGTTGCCGACGCCCGTGAACAGCGGCACGAACACCTGCCGCGCCCCTCGCTCGCGGACCCCGTCCCCGCTGGGCGGCGCGGCGGCCGCGGCGGGCGTCGGCGATGGGAGTGGCGTCGCGGTGGGCTTCGGCTGACCGGTGGACCGCGGCGTCAGCGTGGGGCGCTGGGCCAGCACCGGGCGGTCGCGCAGGCCATCGGTCGACGCGAAGGCGAGCGACAGCGACGCCGCGGCCAGGGCGGCGCAGGCAACGAGGCGGCGCGCCGTACGGCATGGCGTGAACGTCGCGTCGTCGACGCGGAAACGGCGGTGGATCGCTGGCATGATCGGACTCCCCTTGGCGAAAGATGGTGGGGTGGCGGGTATAGGTGGTGCGAAACGAATGTCGCGATAGGGCTGGCCACCGCTGTTGGCTCAGCTTTACGGCCGCCCGCTACGGTTGGGCCGTGGCCGTCGGCGGCGGGCCGCAGCCGGGCGCGGCATCCAGCGGGATCACGATGACGGTCGAGGGCACGGCGCCGCCGTCGACGACGGGCAGCGCGAGCGCGGCGCAGGCATCGACGGCGACGGCGCCGTTGAAGTCCGCCAAGTACAGGCGCTCCGAGCCGAGGCAGCCGCCCGTAACCGCGATGATCCATCGCCCCGCCGCCACTCCGACGGTCCAGTTCCCGTCGGTGTCCGTCGTCGCCGCGCGCGCGTCCATCGGCGGGGCGATCGGGTCGCAGCCGGACGGGAAGTCCGCGGCCACGCGCGCCAACTTCACGTCTACTCCCGCCAACGGCACGACCGTCGCGCCGTCGCGCATCCGAACGACGCCGGTCAGCATGGCGATGGTCGGCTCGGCGGTCGGCGTCGCCGATGGTGCCGCGACCGTCGAAGGCGATGGCTCGACAACGGGTGGTGGGCTTTCGCTGGGCGGCGCGGGCCCGGGGACGGCGTCGACGGCGCGCGCCGTGGCCGCACGGGTTCGAGCGGCACGTCCGTTGATGTAGACACGATCACTGGACGCGATTCGGGTGGCTCGGTCGGGGCGCCCTCTTCGACCATGGCGACGACGCGCCACGGCGTTGGCCCGGGCGAGTTTGGGCGGGCCAGCCCATCCGTCAACGGCGCGATGCCCAGGCTGCTGCGATCTCGGCGCATCGTCGTCGGCGGGACGCTTGTCGCCGTCGTCGTCGCTCGCCGGGCGGCGCGGCCGACGACGGTGGCCTCCCGTGCGACCAGCGCCGCGCCGCCGCGTTCGCCGCGTTCAGCAGCGGACGTATTCTGATGTACCCCACCTGCTGCACCAGGCTGGAAGTCCTGAGCAGTGCCCTCGCCCGTCCGCCAGCGCATGGACGCTGCATGCAACGGCCAAAGCGCATCGCCCGGCCGACTGCGCTCGGCCGCGTAGACTACAGCCACGGCGGCGGCGATCACCGCGGCAAGGGCCAGCACGGTCGGAACGCCACGCAGCCTGGCGAAGGGTTGGCGGCGGGCCATGGCGATCGGGCCGATGGACCGGTCGACGGACCCGTCAGCTGACCCAGTGAACCGACGGAGCGTAGCTCGCCACCCCCAGCCGAGGGCGCGTCGGGCGTCATCGGCGGCCAGCTGCGCCTCGAGCCGAACGAGGTCACCGTGCAGGCGGCTGCGGAATGCGGACGACAATGGCGGCCGGGGCATGGACGCAACGGCTCGGGCGATCGCGGTGATCTCGGCGATGGCGGCCGCATCGTTCGCATCGGCGACGAGTTCAGGATCTGGCCCTTGGCCAAGGGGGATCATTGGGGACTCCTCACGCGTCGCGTCTGCGGCGGCTGGATGAGGTCTCGCCGCAGCTTGGCGAGCGCCTGGTGTTGGAGGTTCTTGACGGCGTTACCCGTGCGGCCCATCGCCTCCGCCGTTTCCGCGATGTTAAGGCCGACCACGAAGCGCAGCGCGATGACGTCCTGCTGGAGCGCGGTCAACCCCGCGACGGCCGCGGCGACACGCCCGATGTCGGCGAGAACGTCGAGGCGCGCGGCCGGGTCCGCCGTGGCCGCCCCATGGTCGAGGCCGAGCGGCGTCGCGGCGGGCGAGAGGCTCTCGTGAAGACGTTCGGCCTCATCCATTCCGGCCTCGTCAAGGCCGAACGGTTCGGCGTCGTGCGCGCCGTCACGCCAGTGGTTCGCCAGGCGATTGTGGGCGATCCGCATCAGCCAGGCCGCCACGCGCTGCGGCTCGCGCAGCGTCCGCACGGCCTTGAGCGCTTGGACGAACACATCGTGCGTCAGGTCTTCGGCGACCGTGGTGTCCCGGACGCGGAAGCGGAAATAGTGGTAGACGATCTCGACGTGCCGTTGGTAGAGCGCCGCGAACGCCCCTGGCTCGCCGCGTGCCGCGCGGGCGGCCAGGTCGGCACTGTCGTCGACGTCACCACGGGCGGCGATGGCACGTTCCGTATCGGCGGCGATGGGCGACCGCGAAAGCGCCGCGCTCTGCGGCTCGCGTTCGCGCGGTCGTTCGGCGAAGATGATCGTCACGCTCGGCCCATCCACCGGACTGCATCGAGGCCGACGCGGCGGCCCGCGTCATGCACTTCGACACGCCACCGGCCGTTAGGTTAGTGCCGTTGCACGACTTCGCCCACACCCGCCGGACGCGCGGGGTTCAATCGTCGCCGTGCCTGCCCCCTTCTACCCCCGGCGAATCTGCGCCTTGCAGTTCAACTTCACGTACTCGAACAGCCTGCGCGCCCCCT
>JBDTSC010000140.1:0-9399 GCA_039931375.1 Ardenticatenales bacterium | reverse complement strand
GCGTACAGCCCGTCGACCGGCGCCGCGAAGGCCAGCGAGACGCCGGCGTCGAACGTCCGCGTCGCCGTCGCCGCGCCGCCCTCGCCGACGGCCGCGAGCAGCCGCGCCGCCACGCGCGACCACGCCTCGGCGCACGCGGCCGGCGTCGGATCGCCCGGCGCGTCGAGCGCGACGTCGAGGCAGGCGCCGGGGACGCGCAGGAGGAGGTTGGGGCCGGTGAGGCGGCGGGAGTCGCGGACGTCCATGGGCGGGGCGGTCCTTGGCATTGGATGCGGACGCGTGGTGATCGCCCGATGGTACAACGAATGGCGATGATGACCGGATCGAGGGTGCCGAGCTGTCCGGTTCGACGATTCCGATCCGGTTCGACGATTTCGATTCGATGATATAGTCGCGCGACGGCGGGCCGAGTCCGTGCGGAAGGAAGATTCATGGCTGCTTTGCTTCGCGACTCCATCCGTCAAGACACGATCCGTCGAGGCTCCATCGGTTATGGCTCCGCTCGGTGGATCATAACGACCTTCCTGATCGTCGCCGCCGGCATCCTGCTCCGTGCACGCCCGAATTCGGTCGCTGCGCAGAGCGAAGCTCTTCGGCTCGAGTGGGTCGGCCAGGGAGGCGGAACGGTCGGCGCACTCGCGGTCGCCGGGCCCTACATCTACGCCGGCATCGGCCCGCGCCTCGACGTTGTGACCCCGGACGAGGGGATCGTTGGCAGCAGCGACGTCCTATCCGGCATCGTCCGCGATCTCGCCATCGACGGCGCGCGAGCGTACGCGATCTTGGCCGATGGAGACGACGGCGACGACGGCAGCGACCACGGCGGCCTTGCGGTGCTCGATGTGGCGGACCCGCACCTCCCACGGCTGGTCAGCGAGGTCGCGGCCGACGCGGCGTACACGGCGATCACGGCCGTTCCAGGCTACGTCATCGCAGGTGGCAGCAAGGGCTGGCAGGCCACCACGAACGTGCACCGCGGCGTGGTCGATGTCATCGACGTGCGCGTGCCCGACAACCCCGTTCGCGTCGCTCGATTGCTGTTCGAGCATGCGATCGACGATGTCGTGGTCAAGGGCGACATAGCGTACGCGATCGAGCGGCGCTTCAACCAATCGGAGAGCACCGCGATCCGGGCGATCGACGTCCGGGACCCCGCCCGTCCATCCAAGCGAGCCGTCACGACCGTTGCCGGTCAGCCGGGACAGATCTTCGCCGCAAGCGACGGCCGTCTGTTTCTGACGGGCGGCCAGGCTGGGCTGCGGGTGCTGACATCGGCGCCGGACGGACAAGTAACGTCGGTCGGCCGCGTCGTCGGCGCCGGTTGTGCCGACGCCGTGGCGGTCGAGCGCGATCGTGTGGCCGTCATCGACCGGTGCGGCGACGGCCATGTGCGCCTGTACGATGCGTCGGGCGGCTGGCCGGTCGAGGTCGATGTAACGAGCGTCGATGTGACCGCCACCGCTCTTGCCTGGCAGGGCGACTTGCTGGTGGTTGCGGACGGTAAGGCCGGCAAGCTGCACATGTACGACACGTCGGGCGGCGTGCTGAACCTTCGGCACGACATTTGGGGCTTGGGCTCGGTAACCGCCATCGCGGCCGTCGACAACGGCCTCGTCGCAGTCGGGTCGAGTCGGTTCAGCACGTTGTCGACCTCAGATCAAGGTATCGTGAACGTTGGCGGTTGGACCGGTTCGCGCAACTTCTTCGGCGCCGAGGGGCTGGCCGTAGCTGGTCACTGGGCCTACGTCCCGACCGGCGACAGTAAGCGCGTCGAGGCGTTTGATGTGAGCGACTTGTCGGTACCGGTGCCGCGCAGCGGCGTCGATCTCGGCGGCATCGCAAGGGCTATCGCCGTCACCGACGGCTCCGAGCCCGCTGCATTCGTCGCGACGTCGAGCGGCCCACCGGCGTGGCGCCCGCGGATCGCGGCATTGTCGCTTGCCGCTCCCGAAGCGCCGCGCGTCATCGGGGGCACGGACGACGTGGACGCCAACTGGCTGGCGGTGTACGAGCGAAGCCTGTTTGCGTTGAGCAACACGGGCCTATCCGTGCTCGACGTGTCCGTTCCCGCCGCGCCGCGCCTTGTCGGCCAGACGAAGGAGCTCGGCTTTCTCGCCGGTCAGCCGTTTGCAATGGCCGCCGGCGCGACACGCGTGTATGTGGCCGGCACGGAGTTCTTGGGCTGCCCGTCGTTCGATTGCAGCGTCCTATCCGTCTGGGACGTCAACGATCCGACCCAACCGAACCAGATCGCCGCGTACTCGACTGGCACCGATCCGTCCCCGTCGTTGCTGGCCCTCGACGGCGACCGTCTGTTGGCCGGCGGCGCCGACGGCTTGCAGGTTCTCGACGCTCCAGCGCTCGACCGGCGCCTCACCGTGCTGGCTCGCACGACGACGCCGGGCACGCTGCATGGCATCGTCGTGCGCCCGATCGACGCCGTGCGGCGCCTGCTGTACGCCGCGGATGGCGACGGCGGTCTCGTCGTCCTGCGCCTTGTCCCCGCGACGGATCCGACCGCCAGCCGGCCGCTCCAGGCCACCGCGCTGCCGTCGCCCGTCGCCAGCGCCGCGCCCACCGCCACGCCATTGCCCCCGCCAACGATCTCGCCGACACCGGCGCCGACCGCCGCCCCGACTTTTGTGCGGGCAACGTCGACCTCTCTCCCGTCAGGGGCGTCACACCTCTTCCTGCCGTTCACCAGCTGCGTCCGATGGCGTCCGGCCCCGCCCGCCTCGATGGCGCTGGTCGACGGCGTCGGCGGGCCATCGCGAGCGGTGGCTTGGCGGGGCGATGCCGTGTACCGCGGTCAGGGCGGACGGATCCACGTCTTCGATGCCACCGTCGTGGAGCGGATTCACGAGGTGGCGCGCACCGCGCCGCTGCCCGGCCTTCTCTTCGGCTTGCGCGCCGCCGCCGACCGTCTTTACGCGGCGGCGGGCGACGCCGGACTGGCGGTCTACGACATCTCGACGCCCTTGGCGCCCGTGCTGCGCGCTCGCGTGCCGACCGGCGACGCCGCGTACGACGTCGATGTCGATGGTCGTCTCGTTGCGGTGGCCGCGGGTGACGCCGGCCTGCGACTGTTCGATGTCGTCGGCGACGCGCCGCCGCAAGCGATGGGGGACCTCGAGCTGCTCTATCGCGCCACTAAGGTGCGTTTGTATCGCGGGTTCGCGTATGTGACCGTCGCGGACGGCGCGCTGCCGATCCAGGTCATCGATGTGCGCGATCCGGCCACGCCGAGGCGGGTGTCGGAACTGCACGGGGAGTTCGAAACATCTTCAGGCAGCGCCATCGCCTTCGCCGCGGACCGTGCCTTCGTCATGACCTGCGCAAATTGTCTCACGTCGTTCTCGATTGCCGATCCGACCGCGCCTCGCCTTGAACAGACCTGGATCGATTGGTTCGCCGATGCCTTGCTCGCGGCCAACGATCGGCTCTACTTGATCAACGGCGGTGTGCGCGTGCTCGACATCGGCCGGCCGGAGCGGCCCGTCGAACGCGGGTTCGCGTCGCTTGGGTTCCGTGCGCACAATGTGGCGATCAATGGCACGCGGCTGGCCGTCGTTACGGGTGACGGACCGGGTAACGTCGAAGACTTCGGGTACATGGATGCCGGGCCGTTGCTTGTGCTCGATGCCGCCGATGTCGACCAGCCGCGCGTTTCCGCCACCGTGCCATACGACGCCGACGCCTACGGTCAGATCATGCCCACCGGCCATCGTGATCGCCTCTATCTGCGGTCCAACCCGATGGAACCGCACAGCGGGGAAGGCTCGGATTCGTCGGGCGCGGCACACTTGGCGGCCCCGTCCTATCCCGTTTCCGTTCGTTTGCTCGACGTCTCCGATCCCAGCCACCTTCGGTTGGTAGAGAGTGTGCCCGCCCTCGCCGGCGCCGTGCGTCTCGTCGTCGAGGGCCAGACCGGCTACGCCCTGAGCGACGACGGTGAGGGCGTCGCCTCGCTCACCGTCTGGGACCTGGCCGACGCGGCTTTGCCTCACCGGCTTGGCGGCGTCACCGTCGATTCTTTGCTCGGGGAACTCGTGGTGGCGCGCGGGACGGTGTACGGACTTCTCGGCGTTTGGAAGGACCGCGTTTACGTTTGCTCCTTGCTGACAATCGACGTTCGCGACCCCGCCAATCCGCGAATTCTGGCGCGCCTCGAGCTGCCCGAACCCGCCGGCTCACTGGCCGTCGCCGGCACGACGGTCTGGCTCCGCGCAGGCGACGGTCTGCTGCGCGTCGACATCCGCGAGCCGGCGGCCCCGCGATGGCTCGACCGCATCGACGTCGCCGGTGCGCCGGGCGGTGGCGGTATCGTGGCCACCGAACATGACGTCTGGCTGACAACGTGGAACGGGCTCGTCCGCGTCGGGGCCGATGATCCCAACGTCCCGGCGCCCATTCTGGAGGCACGGGGGCGGTTCAGTTGGCTCGCCCCGTTCGCCGAAGGTCAGCTCATCGCGACAGGTGATGGCGCGGCCGTGTTCGACGTTCGGTCCGGTCACGCGCGATTCGTGGCCGCTTTCGATGCGCCCGACTACGGGCCAGTGTCCGCGTCCGGCGTTGCGATGCCGATCGTTGTCGGCGACCTTGTGTTCGTGTACCTCGGCGCTGGGTCGAGCACATCGTCCCCGGGACCGGCCGCGCTTCGGTTCACGCCGTAGATCCACGAACGGTTATCGACGGGTTGCGATGCATAGCGAGCCGCCGCGGCCAGGCAATCCCACCGTCGCACCCTCCGAGTCCCGCAACCGTCTTCGCCGCCCAACGGAGCGATTGATGCCAAGCTCTCCCGTCAAGATCGGCCCTCGATCCGTCGCTGCCGCGACCATGGCCGTAGCCGTAGCTACCCTCCTGGCCGGGCCGTGTCTTTCGCTCGCGCCTTCGCCCTCCACCGTCCACGCCCAGCCCCCCTCGACACCCCTTCGCCTCGACATCGTCGACCAGCTCGGCGGCGCCAGCTACGCCGTGGCCGCCGCCGAACCGTACGTCTACGTGGGCGTCGGCCCGCGCCTGTTCGTGTTGTCCGTCGACGCCCAGGGCGGGCTCACGGCGATCAGCCGCACCACGATCCTGCCCGGTGTCGTGCGCGATATCGCGCTGGACGGGCGCTACGCCTACCTCGCGCTCATGGACGGCTCCCCGCAGGCCGTCGGCGGCGCGTTGGCCATCATCGACGTCTCAAACCCGCTGCTGCCGCTCCTGCGCGGCGTGCTCACCGACCGAGCGGCCTACACGGCCATCGGCGTCGCGGGCGGCTTCGCGCTGCTGGCCGGTGGCGCCGACTGGCGGGTCCAAGCCACATTCGGCGGAGGTGTCGTCGACGTGATCGATGTGCGGGACGTGGACGCGCCGGTTCGGGTGGACCGCCTCGCCTTCGCGCATCCCTTGTCCGATCTCGCCGTCGACGCCGGAACCGCCCGTGTGTTCGCGATCGAGCCGCGGTCCAACCCATCGGGCAGCGCGGCCGTGCGCACGATCGACATCGCGAACCCGCTGCGGCCCGAGCGGATCGCGCTGGCGACGTTCGTCGGTGTGCCCGAACTCGTCGCGGATTCGCTGGTGCGCAAGCTACCTTTCGGCGATTTCATCGGCCTGCCCGGTCAGGTTGCCGTCGCGGGCGGTCGCCTCATGCTGGCCGGTGGGCAGTCCGGGCTCAGTGTTGTCGATGTCGGCGCGGACGGCGAGCCTCGCGGCAGCGACCACATCGCCACCGGCGGTTGCGCCGATGGCGTGGCCGTCGACGGCGACCGCTTGGCCGTCATCGACCGCTGCGCCGCTCGCCTCCACGTCTACGGTGCGGCGACCGTCGGCCGCCCCGTCGAGGTTGGTGCCACCGATGCATCGCCGACCGCCGCGTCGGCCGCCTGGATGGGCGACCGCTTGGTCGTGGCGGGCGGCACGGGCGGCGGCGTGGCGCTGTACGACACAGCGGGCGGTGGGCTGCGCGCGGTCGGCCGCTGGGGTGCGCCCGGATCGTTGACCGAGCTTGGGTTGGTGTCGGAAGAGCCAGGCAGGCACGAGGGTGGCGACGTCGCCGACATTGTGGTGGGCCTCGGCGCGGAGCGCGTGACGGCCTTCTCGATCTCGTTCGATGGTACGGTGCGCGCTGGCGGCACCGTGGCAGTACCCGGTGCCAACGGCTTCGCGGTCGCCGGCGGTCGGGCGTACGTTTCGACAGGCGAGGGACAGCGCCTCGAGGTCGTCGAGCTGACCGATCCCGACCACCCGCGCCTCGGACCTGGTTTTACGGCGGACGGCAACATCCTCGCGCTGGCGATCGGCGACGGGCCGACGGCCTACATCGACACCGTTGCGGCCGATCGCGCGCCGCGGATCGATACGCTCGACGTGCGCGCGTCCGGCGCGCCGCAGCGGATCGGCCAGCTGTACGACTTCGATGCCGCCATCCTGCGATCGGACCACAATCGCCTATACGCTTACAGCGGCAGCGGTACGTCGATCATCGACACCGCCGCCCCGGCCGCCATGAAGGCGCTTTCACGCAACGGCAGCTTCATGCGCAGCGACGTCGTCGCCGCCATGGCCCCATACGGTGACCGGCTGTACCTGTCGACGGCATCGAACTACGAATGCCCCGCGTTCATCTGCAACCGCATCGCGCTGGTCGACGTCAGCGACCCGACGACTGCCGGGCGGACGATCGACCACGTCGTCGGCGAGGACCGCGCGCCGAGCGCGCTGACCGTGGACGGCGACCACATCTGGGCCGGCGGCGGCGACGCGGTGCGGGTCATCGACCGCCTGGCGCTGGAGCGTCGCTACGTTCTCCTCGCCGAATCGGCCACGCCGGGCACGGTCTACGCCGTCGCCGTCGCCGCGCGGGACGGTGACTGGCAGCGGGCGTATGCCGCCGACGGCGATGGCGGCCTCGTCGTCCTGCGCCTCGCCCCCGCCGGCGAGAACCCACCGCCTCCGCCCGTCGTCACGCTCGGCGCGCCGCCCCTCACGCCAACGCCGTCGGCATCCCCCGCTCAGCCCGGTCGATACGTTGCCTACCTCCCCTATGTCGCCCGCGCTGCTGCGCTGCCCGCCACCCCGCGCATCCTCACGCTGACCGACGAGGTCGGCGGCCCGTCGCGCGCCGTCACGTGGGCGGGCGACGTGATCTACCGCGGGAAGGGCGGCCGGATCATCAGCTACGACGCCGTCGATCCCGCCAGCCCGCACGAGTCCGGCCGAACCGCACCGCTGCCAGGGCTGATCTTCGACCTCGCCGTCGACCGCAGCGGCGGCAGCAGCAGCGGCAACAGCGATGTGACGCTGTACGCCGCCGCCGGCACGGCCGGCCTCGCGGTCTACGACCTCGCGGACCCCCACCAACCCGCCCTGCTCGCCCGCGTCCCGACCGGCGACACCGCGTACGCCGTCGCCGCCGCGGGTGGTGTGGCGGTCGTTGCGGCGGGCGACGACGGGCTGCGGGTGTTCGACGTGTCCGACCGGGGGCGGCCGCGACGCATCGGCGCCTTGACGTTCGATGCGCGTGTCCTCGATGTTCAGCTCAACCGCGGCTTTGCCTACGCCGTCCTGGCCGCCGGTAGACCCATCCAGGTCGTCGACATGCAAGATCCCGCCGATCCGCGGCGGGTGGCCGAGCTGTCCGCGCCGGGCGACTCGTTCGGCGGCGGGCTTGCTATGGCGATCGTGGGCGATCACGCCTACGTCCAGACGTGCAGCAACTGCCTGAAGGTCTTTACGATCGCCGATCCGACGACGCCGCGCTTGGAAGCGAGCTTCTTCGATTGGTACGGCTACACGATGTTGGCGGACGGCGACCGCTTGCTGCTGATGGCCAAGGGCATCCAAGTCATCGACATCGGCGATCCCGCCGTGCCGCGGGCCGCCGGATCTGTCCACCTTGGCTTCACTGTGTACGACGCGGCCGTGAACGACGGACGGGTGGCGGTGGCCACGGGCAACGGCTTCCCGACCCGCGAAGACTACGGCGAGATCGACGCCGGGCCGCTCGAAGTCGTCGACATCCGCGACGCCGACCACCCCGTGGTGGTGGCCAACGTCGAGTACCCGGCCGACGCCGCGGGCGCGATCTTCCCGACCGGGCGACCGGATCGCCTGTACATGGGCTCTTGGCCGACCATTTCGTACGATGGCGAACCGATGACACTGAGCGCTGCCGCACCGCGCCTCGCCCAGGCGCAACCACCCACGCCGGTCCGCCTGGTCGACGCCTCGGACCCCAGCCACCTCCGCCTGGCCGAACGGGTGCCGGCACTCGATGGGGTGTGGTGGATGCGCGTCGTCGACGGTACGGGCTACGCCATGATGCCGCGGGCGTCAGACGCGGACACGAGCGGCTTCGCGCTCACGACGTGGGACCTCACCGATGTGGCCGCTCCCCGGCGCCTTGGCAGCGTCGACGTCGCCGCCGGCTACGTTCCCGGCGGGATCGCGCTGGACGGGGCGATGATCTACGTCGTCGAGAGCATCCGGACCGCCGACGCCTGGTCGTCGTCGCGTCTCATCGTCATCGATGTGTCCGATCCGGCGTTGCCGCGGATCCGCGACCGCCTCCCGCTGCCCGACATCTGCTGGTCCCTGTCCGTCATCGGCGGCCGAGCCTACACGCGCGCCGCTGGCCAACTTCTCGTGCTCGACATCACCTCGCCTGCCGGTCTCCGACTGATCGACCGCATCCGCGCGCCCTTCCTCGCCGGTGGCGGCGACGTCCTGGCCACCGAGCGCGACGTCTGGATCGCGACGTGGCGGGGCTTGGCGCACGTCGACGTCCGCCCCGGTGCGGGCGCCGCGGCGACGCTCCAGGTCCGCGGCCGGTTCCAGGCTCTGGCGCCGATGTCCGGCGGCCGTTTGATCGCCACCGACTACGGCGTCTCCGTCTTCGACGTTCGAACATCGACCGCACGCCAGATCGCCCGATTCGACGCGCCGGACTACGGGCCCGTCCCCGGCTTTGGCGTCACGTCGCGGATCCCGATCGGTGAGCGCGTCTTCGCCTACTTCGTCGGTCCGGACGTCGATTCCGCGCCGGGTCCGGCCGTGCTGACGCTGTCGCCGTGACGGACGAGATGCCGGCGGCGGCGACGCCGCCGCGGCGCGCGACCTCGAAGACAAGCGTGGCGGCCGATGGCGCCCAATACCGGAGCGCGCTCCGTCATTCCCACCGCGGCCATCTACCACTCCCCCGCGTAACGCAGGTCCCACGGCTCGTGATCGTTCTCCGCCGACCCGTGCGGATCGTCGGCCGCGGCGTCGACCGATCTGCCATCCGACCCGCCGTCGTCATCGCCGTCACCGTCGAGATCCCCCCCCATGGCCCCATACCGCAGCTCCACCAGCTGCCGCACGTGCAGCAGATCGTGCGCCAGCCACGACGCCATCAGATCCCCCGCC
>JBDTSC010000139.1:0-9412 GCA_039931375.1 Ardenticatenales bacterium | reverse complement strand
GTCAGCCCCCTACACTCTGCCCGCCGCTGCGGCCGACGGAGCCGTCCGACGGAATTGGGCGCGGCACGAGGAGACTTCGACCCATGAACATCTCGCGCACCACGTCCCGCCTGCCGCTTTGCCTCCTTACGGCCGCGCTCGCCCTGTCGATCGGCGCCTGCAACGGCGCCGCGGAGCCCCCGGCCGACCAGGCGAGCGCCCCCGAGTCCACGGCCATGCCGCCGACCGAAGCGCCGCACGAAGAGGTCGCGTGGTACGACGGGGACGTCCAGACCGCGTTCGACACCGCCAAGACGCAGAACAAGCCGGTCTTCCTCTACTGGGGCGCCGTGTGGTGCCCGCCATGCTATTACCTGAAGACCAAGGTCTTCCACGAGGCCGCGTTCGTCGAGAAGAGCAAGGAGTTCTTCCCGGTCTACCTGGACGGCGACACCGAGCGCGCCCAGATCTGGGGCGAGAAGTTCGACGTCAAGGGCTACCCGACCGTCATCATCTTCAACCCGGCGGGCGACGAGATCATGCGCCTGACCAGCGGCATCGACGCCGAGCAGTACGCCAGCGTGCTGGACAGCGCCAAGGCGCGGATGACGCCGATCACCGACGTCCTGGCCGCCGTCGAGAAGGACGGCCCGGCCGCCGTCGACCCGGCGGATCTCCACCTGCTCGCGTTCTACGCCTGGGACCAGGACAGCCAGCTGAAGCTCGAGGACGATCGCAAGCTGGCCCTCCTCAAGCGCCTGTGGCAGGAGACGCCCGACAGCCAACCCATCGAGAAGGGCCGCTTCCTGTGCTTGTGGGTCGAGCAGCTCCACGCGGCCCGTTCGGCCGCCAAGGACGGCGCCGCGGAGGGCGAGACGCCCGTCCTGCCCGCCCCGACGGCCGAGGAGGCCAAGGCGATCGAAGCCGGGCTGGACGCCGTCTTCACCGACCCGGCGCAGCGCTCCGCGAACACGAACACGATCTTCTACTGGTCCGAGGAGACGGCGACGATGCTCTACCCGGACGCCGGGCCCGAGCGCGACGCGTTCATCGGCCGCTGGCTGGCGGCCGCCAAGGCCGTCGAGACCGACGACGCGATGACCGTGGACGATCGCCTGACGGCGCTCTACCCCCAGATCGTCCTGTCCCGCCTGCAGGCCGCCGCGGCGAGCGTCGCGGCCGCAGCGGCGATGACGTCGACGACAGCCCTTACGACGACCGACGCCGTCACCACCACGGACGCCAACGCCGACGCGGAGCCGACCGCCGTGCCGCTGCCCGCCGAGCTGGTCACACACATCGCCGAGCAGGTGAAGTGGGCCTCGGACAAGGTCACGGACCCGAGCGAGATGCAGACCGTCATGGGCACGATGGTCTGGATGCTGCAGGAGTCCGGCCAGGACGACGCGGCCGAGCAGCTGCTCAGCGCGAAGCTCGACACCACCCTCCAGCCGTACTACTACATGAGCGAGCTGGCCGACATGGCCGAGAAGAAGGACGACACGAAGGGCGCCCTCGAGTGGTACCGCAAGGCCTGGCAGACCGCGGGCGGCTCGATGACCCGCTTCCGCTGGGGCTACAGCTACCTGCGCGCCCTCCTGCGCCTGACCCCGGACGACGAGGCGACGTTCGAGACGGACGCCACGACGATCCTGAACGACCTGATGACCCACTCGGACGCGCTCGCGCTCGGCAACGGCGACCGGATGGCGTCCCTGTCGGAGGCGATCCTCAAGTGGAACAAGGACGGCGCGCACGATGCCGTCGTGGCGCGGCTGCGGGACATCGTCGCCGCCAAGTGCGAAGCGCTGGACGCCACGGGGGAGAACTCGCAGCAGGGCAAGTGCCAGGAGTTCCTCAAAGCACAGGGCGACACGACGAAGACCGGCTGATCGCCGGATAGGGATGTCGATCATGAACGAAACACCGTCCGGCCTGCCCGCCGGCTGTTCGCTGGTCCCGTTTGACCCCGCCACGGCCACCGCCGACGAGTGGGCGCGCTTCCACGCATTCCGACACCTGCGCCACGCCGAGCGGCGCCCGGAGGATCCGATCCGGCCGGACGCGGACATCGAGGTGCTGATCCGCCGGCCCGAGCCGGGCGGCGCGACCAGACGCTGGCTCGCCCTCGACGGCGACGCGATCGTCGGCACCTTGACGACGAACTGGGTCGTCGACGGGCCGATGTTGGCGACGAACGGGCACCTCCTGCAGGCGAGCGCGGCCGTCCTGGGCCCGGCGCGCCGACGAGGCATCGGCACCGCCCTGGCCCGCGTCGCGGCGCGGGAGATGGCGGCGCTGGACCGGACGGTCCTCACCACCGGGACGGAAGAGGACGATGGACGGCGGTTCCTGGAGTCGCTGGGCGCGACGTGCAAGATGGAGGCGTCCGAGAACCGCCTTGACCTCAGGGAGGTGGAC
The DNA here is from genome assembly GCA_039931375.1 of Ardenticatenales bacterium. GTDB lineage: Bacteria > Chloroflexota > Anaerolineae > Epilineales > Epilineaceae > Avedoeria. The sequence continues at coordinate 7,012 of JBDTSC010000139.1, read as the reverse complement.
TGGTCGATGGTCGAAACGTGGGCGGCGGAGGGGCCACGCCGCTCGCCCGACACGGCGTTCCTCGTGTGGCGGGATCGCGTACCGCCCGGGGAGCTTCCCGTGTACTCGGCGGCCCTGTCTCGCCTCTTGAACATGATGCCCAAGGACGATCTGGATCAGGGCGACATCGTCCTGACGCCGGAGATGATGGCGGAGTTTCAGAGCCGGATCGACGCGATGCACGGCGCGCTGGACACGATGGTGACGCGCGAGACGGACGGCGCGATCTCGGGCATGACGGACGTCATGTACACGCCCGGCCAGCCCGATCGCATCATGCAGCAGTTCACGGGCGTCGACCCGAAGCACCGCGGCCGCGGCCTGGGCAAGTGGCTGAAGGCGGCGATGCTGCTCCACGTGCGCGAGGCGTATCCGCAGGCCTGCTGGGTCGTGACGGGCAACGCGAACTCGAACGACCCGATGCTCTCGATCAACCACCGCCTCGGGTTCATCGCCTACCGAGGGGAGTCTGTGTACCAGATCGACCGCGACGCGCTGGCGGCCCGCTTGGCCCAACGTCCGATGTAACGCGACGGGGGGGCCGCGTGACCTGCAAACGGCGCATGCGCCGTTTGGCCATTTGACGTTCCCCAAAGGACCACCCCGTGCCCGAGGTTCCCCCCGCACGCGATCGCCGGATGTTCACCATCCTGGCGATCGTGTTCGTCAACATTGTCGGCGCCGGCATGGTGCTGCCGACGCTGCCGCTGTTCGCCAAAGAGCGGTTCGCGATCTCGCCGATCGTCAACACGCTGCTCGTCTCGAGCTTCTTCGCTGCCCAGTTCGTGGCCGCGCCCATCCTGGGCCGGTGGTCGGACCGGATCGGCCGGCTGCCAGTGCTTGTCGTCAGCCAGATCGGCACCGCGCTCAGCTTCGTGCTGCTCGGGTTCGCGTACGCGCCGTGGGTGCTGTTCGCGTCCCGCATCCTGGACGGCGTCACGGGCGGCAACATCACCGTGGCCCAGGCGTACGTCACGGACATCACGCCGCGCGAGCGCCGCACGCAGGCGCTCGGGCTGATCTTCGCCGCGTTCGGCATGGGCTTCATCATCGGGCCGGCGCTCGGCGGCGCGATCAGCTCCGCGTTCGACCCGGTGATCGGGCCGCGGATCGTCTTCGCGGTGGCTACGGTGGCCACGCTGGCGACCGCGCTGTTGACGCGCCTCACGCTGCGCGAGACGCTCACCCCCGACGTGCGCGCCACCCGCGCCGCCTCGAAGGCCGCGGCGGGCGGGCGCTCGCTCGACTGGGCGGCCGTACGCGCGAACCGCAATCTCCTGGTCGTGCTCGGCGTCGCGGTCCTCAGCCAGTTCGCCCTCGGACTGCTGCAGTCCACGTTCGCGCTGTACGGCGACGACGTCCTGTTCGACGAACTGCCCCAGCGCTACGTCTCGCTGGCGGTCGGGCTGCTGCTCGGCGTCGTCGGCCTGGGCCAGGTGATGACGCAGCTCCTCATCTTGCGCCGCGCCCTCCACCGCTGGGGCGAGGCGCGCCTCGTGATCGGCGCGAACGTGCTGCGGTCCATCGGCATGTTCGTCTACATGATCGCGCGCAGCCCGGCGCTGGCCCCGATCGGCGCCGTGTTCTTCGCGATGGGCATGGGGTTGGCGATGCCGCCGCTCCAGACGCTGGCCACCCACACCGTGGGCGACAACGATCGAGGCGCCGTCCTCGGCTGGTACCAGAGCGCGGCGAACCTGGCGATCATCTGCAGCACCGCGCTGGCGGGCGTCCTCTACCAGATCGGGCCGCCCGTGCCGTACTTCGTGGGCGGCGTCCTCTCGCTGGCGGCCGTCGGCCCGTCGCTCCTGCTCCTCCGACTGCCCAAGCCCGGCGATGCCGAGGTCGCGGAGACCGGCGCCGCCGGGCTCGAGGCGGTGTTCGTGGACGGCGTCGGCACGGCGCCTCCGCTGCCGGCAGGCCAGGTCGATCGAGCCGCCGCGGCCGGCTGACGCCGCCGCCGAATCTCTTCGCGGCCGGTCACGCCCGCTGCACTTCGATTCGTTGTACCATCCAGCGTCCCAATGCATCACGACGGCTCGCGCTGTCGCCAACGGCCCGCGCCATCCGTCGCGCCCGGGCCGCCGTGAACCCAGATCGCTACAACCATGGAGGGGTGAAGATGTCCGACTCGGTGCGCCGCCTACGCGCGGCCTTCTTACCGCTGGCGATCCTCGCCGCCCTCGGCGTCGTGCCGCTCGCCGCGCTGCACGCGGCCGGGCCGACGGCATCGCGCCAGCCGCAGGCCGACGGGCTCCCGCCGGCCGAGTCGCCGAACGTCGCCATCGGCGCGCTCGTCGACCGCCCGGCGGCGGACAAGCTCGTCGGCGACCTGGCCGCCAAGGACGCGGCCGACGCGCCGAGCACGCACATCGTCTACGTGCAGTCGGACCGCGCGGTGGACTTCCACACCATCGCCACGCGCTGGCACGCCTGGACGCAGCCGGCGGGCGAGCACGTCGCGTTCGTCGAGGTCAGCGGCGCCAAGCTCGAGTCGCTGGCGTCGCTGCCGGGCGTCGCGCGCGTGTCAGACGCGGCGCTCGGCGCCATGGGCCCGATCATGATGCCGGCGCGCGAGAACGCGGACGGTTCGCCGTACGTCGTCACGCCGCCCACGGCCGAGGAGCTCGCCTCCCTGCAGAAGGAAGCGCAGTCCGCACCGCCGTGGCGCCCCGTCGACATCGACGAGGTCACGGGCGCTCGGGCGCGCGCGAAGTCCGACGCGGCGCGCACGGCGTCGTCCCTGGACGATGCGGCGCTGAACGACATGGCCGCCAAAGGCGGCCCGGCGCCAAAGGCGTGGCACGACATCTGGCGCGGCCACTCCGCTATCGAGGCATGGAATCTCGGGTTCACCGGCAAGGGCGTCAAGGTGGCCGTGCTGGACACGGGCGTGGACTTTGCGCACCCGGACCTCCAGGGCGCGTACGCCACGTATGATCACGGCCCCTACGCCGGCTGGCCGGAGGTCTTCGACCCGACCGGCATGGCCGTCTGGGCGCAGGACGCCACGATTCCGGTGACGAACGGGCCGGCGCGCACGGCGGTCGGCAACGTCGGCATCGTCCAGATGAGCCGCATGGTGGAAGAGGTCGCCGCGAACGTCAACGGCATGGACGTGATGACCGGCTGCCTCGAGTCACGCGCCGTCGTGAGCGTCAACAACCGGGCCTCCGTGGCGACGCTCGCGCCGAACTGCACCTTCGTGATGCCGCCGTCCAAGAGCGGCCACGTGCTGCATGGCTACCACCCCGACGGCAACATCCGCAGCCTCGGCTCGGAGCCGAACGCCGTGCCCGCCGTGTTGCAGCGCTGGTTGGACGTGATCCTGACGGACCCGAACACCGCGGGCGTCTACGACACGGTGTACGTCGACCTGAACTTCAACCGCGACTTCACGGACGACAAGCCGATGACCAAGGGCGATCCCGTCGCCTGGCGGGACATCAACGGCAACGGGATCGCGGACCTCTCGGCCGGCATGCTGTACTGGATCGCCGACGGCGTGAACCCGCTGCCCGGCGCGTACCTGTTCGGGCTGGCGGACAACATCCCGGCCGCCTACGCCTACATCGGCATCCAGGCCGACACGGGCGGCCACGGCACGCTGTGCGCCTCGAACGTCGCCTCGCGCGGGCGGCTCGGGGTGCCGTCGGCGGTAACGCTCCACTTCAGCGACCTGCCGGGCGACGGCAAGCCGATGCCGATGAACCCGGGCATGGGCAAGGACGCCCATGTGATCGCGGTCGGCGACATCTACAGCGGCGGCAACGCCGCCTTCGACGCCGGCTGGCGCTTTGGGGTCCTGGGCACGGACCCGAACGACAAGGCGGACGACCCGCAGATCACGTCGAACAGCTACGGCTTCTCCGGCCAGGACGATGACGGCTGGGACGTCTTCACCCGCGCGGTCGACTTCTACGTGCGCACGTACAACCCGACGTCGTTGCAGCTGTACTCGGCCGGCAACGGCGGCCCCGGCTACGGCACGCGCCCGGCGCCGAACCCGCAGACCGGGCTCAACATCGCCGCCTCGACCCAGATGGGTTCGACGGGCTGGGACTCCATCGAGAAGACGTCCCAGATCACGTTCGGCGACATCACGCCGTGGTCCGACCGTGGGCCGGGCGGCATCGGCAACATCGGGCCGAACATCGCCACGGACGGCGCGTACGCCACCGGCAGCTCGCCGCTGAACGCCGCCGTCGTCGCCGCCAACCCGCCCGAGTTCAAGCGCGACGGTGAGTACGCGAACGAGACTTGGGGCGGCACGAGCCGGTCCTCGCCCGTCGCGGCCGGCCTGATGTCGCTGGTCTACCAGGCCTTCCACGACAAGCACGACCGCTGGCCGACGTGGCAGGAGGCCAAGTCGATCGCCATGGCGGGCAGCCGCTTCAACGGCTACGATGCGTTCATCACCGGCGCGGGCGTCCTGGACGCCGCGGACGCGGCGCGGATCGCGGGCGGCCTGTACGGCGTCGCAGCGGAGCCGGCGGAGTGGACGACGGGCGGGTACCGCGGCAAGACGTACCCGGGCTTCGCCCGCGTGCAGGAGCCCGGCACGACGTCCAAGCAAACGTTCACGCTCTCGAACGTCGACGACAAGCCCGTCGACGTCACGGTCTCCGCGCAGTCCCTGCGCCGGATCGGCCACCACGACATCGACTGGCAGTCCAAGCCCGTGACGGACGAGGTCGGCTCGCCGACGTCGTTCAACGCGCCCACCTACATGCTGCCGATGGACAAGGACTGGGTGCCGCCCGGCACGGATCTGATGATCGTCCACATGGTCTACCCCCTTGGGGACATGGACCTGCAGGCGCCGGACGCCGGCCCGTGGAACCCGGGCCAGCCGGGCAGCTCGTACCTCTTCGTCGACAACTCGTGGCGGCTGACGGTGTACCAGCACACGGACTACAACGATGACCAGAAGCTCTGGAACGACCGGAACGGCAACGGCATCGTCGACTTCCAGCTGACGGACTTCGTGACGCAGACGTTGGACGCCGCCGGCGGTTCCCAGCGCCTCATCGACTACAAGACGGCCGAGATCGAAGAGGGCGAGTACGAGCGCTTCGCGTACCTCAACAACGAGGCGAACAACCACCTCGTGGCCGTCCACCATCCGCTCGAGCGGTGGTCAAGCGGCGTTTATATCGGCCTGAGCCACTGGGAGACCGGCACCGGCACGCCCGCCGCGCGCGGCCGCACGCCCAAGGTGCCCGTCACCAAGCTGAAGCTGCGCGTCGACTTCTACAAGTACAGCGACTGGTCGTGGCTCAAGCTCGACAAGAGCACGATCACGATCCCGGCCGCCAGCGGCGACAACGCCGGCACGGCGACGGTCGAGGGCACGATGCAGCTGCCCTCCAACGCACCGTACGGCGCCTACGTGGGCGCGATCTTCGCGGACTACGCCCGCGACACGGCCGGCGGCGACAAGTCCGTGTACAACGTCGCCACCGGCGAGATCGGCGGCTACGAGCTGCCGAACCGGCGGACGGTGATCCCGGTCAGCGTGAACGTCTCGGCGCAATACCGCTGGAACGGGCCGATCTCGTTCGGCGGCGCGTCGGCCTTCGACGCGGAAGCGCCGTACAACAATGGCGCCGTGGCCGGCGCGCAGAGTTGGAACTGGCGGCCCGAGTCGGGCGATTGGCGCTACTTCTTCTTCGACGCGACGACACCGCCCAAGAACACGCTGTCCTTCTTGATGACCCGCACGACGTGGGACGATCCGTCCGCCAAGCAGACGGACATCGACACCCGCCTGTACGGTCCGTTGCCCGACCGCTACTCGGACCCGGCGAACATCGCGAACGCGACGCCGGAGGCGGACGGCGGCAGCGGCAACCGCGCGGACCCAGCCTGGTACGGGCCCTACACGCTCGGCCTGCTGGCGAACAGCCCGCGGAACGGCAACCAGCAGTACTTCGGCGCCGGCAAGTGGGCGTTCGACACCTCGACCGGCGGCAACGAGGACTGGCTGTCCACGAGCAGCGGCGAGGGTCTGCACGAGATCATGCTCGACAACGTTCTGTTCAGCGGCTCCTCCGTCGAGATCCCGTTCGAGACCACCGTCGGCTCGATCCGCGTTTCGCCCGCGCCGGTCGCCCTCGAGGGCAGCGCCTGCGTCGACCTGACGGTCCGCTCGGACCTGCCGCTCGACGACATCGTCGTCCAGGCCTACGGCCTCGTGACGCCCACGGTCTACAAAGACCAGGTCGTCCATCAGGACGATCAGAACGCCCCCGCCACGGCCGGCTACAAGAAGGAGTTCGAGCTGCCCGAGGAAGCGCCGATCCTGCGCGTGAACGTGGACGGCGCGGACGACGCAGATGTGGACGTCTACCTGTTGTACGACGCGGACGGCGACGGCAACTTCGACTTCCAGACCGAGCAGTACGCGACGGCGCCCAACGGCCCGACGGCGGACGAGGAGATCCTCCTGTCCACGCCGAGCCCGGCCGGCAAGTACCAGGTCGTGGTGCACGGCTTCACCGTGCTCGGTACGGGCTCGACCTTCGACCTGACGATCGATCCGCTGTACGGCGAGGACATCGCGGTCGAGAACCCGCCGTCGTCCTTGCCGGCCGGCGCGCCGCAGACGATGCGCCTGTGCCCCGACGCGGCCGCCGTCGCCGGTCGCACGACGTCCGCGCGCGGCATCGTGTTCCTCGGCCCAGCGTCCTCGCCGTTCATGGTGACGATCCCGGTGACGTGGTACCCGCAGGGCACGGCCCCGACCCCGGAGCCGCAAGCACCGACGGGCGTCTACCTCCCGGCCCTGCTTCGCGCGGACATGTTCAGCGACGGCATGCCGGCGCCGGCCGCGCTCGGCCGCGCCGTCATGGACGCCGCGGCGCGCGCGCGGACCCGCTAGCAGCACGCGCGCCAACGGCGCGCCACAGAGCGACCGACGCAGAGGAGCCGGTCCCGCCGCGAGGCTGGGCCGGCTCCTCTGGCGTTCGGG
>JBDTSC010000138.1:0-9414 GCA_039931375.1 Ardenticatenales bacterium | reverse complement strand
GGCGGCACGCGGCCCGACGGCGTCGGCCTCGTCGCGGACTGGACGACATCGCCCCAGCCGCCCGAGCCGGTGCGGATCAACATGGTGGACGCGATCCGGCTCGCGCTCGAGGCCGAGCTGTCGGCCCAGCCCCGCCTCGTCGTCTTCGGCGAGGACGTCGGCGTGAAGGGCGGGGTGCACGGCCTGACGCGCGATATGCAGCTGAAGTTCGGGCCGGCGCGCGTGTTCGATACCGCGTTGACCGAGGAGGGGATCATCGGCCGCGCCGTCGGGCTGGCGTACACCGGGCTCGTGCCCGTACCCGAGATCCAGTTCCGCAAGTACGCCGACCCGGCCACGGAGCAGCTGAACGACTGCGGCACCGTCCGCTGGCGCACGAACGGGCGCTTCGCGGCGCCCATCATCGTGCGGATGCCCGTCGGCTTCAGCCCCGCCACGGGCGATCCGTGGCACAGCATCTCCGGCGAGAGCGTCTTCGCCCACAGCTTCGGCTGGCGCGTGGTCATGCCCTCCAACGCCGAGGACGCCGTCGGCCTCCTGCGAACCGCGCTGCGCGGCGACGACCCCGTCTACTTCCTCGAACACCGCGCCCTCTACTTCGGCGCCCAAGCCCGCCGTCCCTACCCCGGCGACGACTACGCGATTCCGTTCGGCGTGGCCGCCCGCGTACGCGCGGGCGATGCGCTGACGGTCGTGACGTGGGGGGCCATGGTGCATCGGTGCTTGGAGGCGGCGGAGCGGCTGGACGGCGAGATGGGCGGCGGCGACGTCGCCAACGGTCCCGCCGCTGCCGGCGGCGGCATGGGCAGCGACGTCGGCGTCGACATCCTGGACCTGCGCACGATCGTGCCGTGGGACCGCGAGGCGGTGCTGGCCAGCGTGCGGCGCACGGGGCGCTGCCTGATCGTCCACGAGGACAACCTGACGGCCGGGTTCGGCGGCGAGATCGCGGCGGTCGTGGCGCAGGAGGCGTTCGACGCGCTGGACGCGCCGGTCACGCGCATCGGGGCGCCGGACTGTCCGGTGCCGTACAGCTTGGCGTTGATGGAGGGGGTGGTGCCGACGGTCGAAGCGATCGGGGCGGCGATGCGGGGGTTGCTGGCGTTCTAGAAGTCGACCTGAAAGACCGCCACGATCGCGGCGATCGTCGTCACGACGTAGATCCTGACAAGTTATCCAGATCGATCAAGTCCTGCGGTCTGCCTGTCGCACGCTTCGACCGAACGAGATCCTCCCGAGAAATGAACGAAACGGCAAGATCGTCGAACGCGACGATGTTGCGATTCACCCACGCCTCCTCGAATGCAACACCGGGCAGACCCATCATGATGTCCACCCGAACTGGCGGCGCGCCAATCTGGTAGAAGAAGCCCTCTTCCCCAAAGTCGCCTGCTGTCATGCCCTTCAGCGGCGCGCCGAATGCACGCAGCGCGCGAAATACTGCCTCGGCGTTGTCAGGATCCGTGCTGATCCAAAGGTCGAGGTCCTTTGTGAATCGTGGTTCGGCGTACTGGACCACCGCATAGCCACCGACGACGAGATACCTAACGCCGCTGCCGTTGAAAAGCCTCAACAGATCGCTGAAGTCGGAGTTGACGAACATCCAGACCCCTGACTCTGGCGGCGTGCACCACCATTTCCCACGTTGCGTCGAATCGCGCCTGTGGCGGCTGGCTTGCCCAGAAGGCCAGATCGAACGACCGGTCGAGATCCTCGAGCCGTCCGCGTCGTTCGGTGAATTCTGTGCGTTCCATGGTGCCCATTCTACCACCTGAACTGACTGGCGTCGGCGACATGACGGGACGGACACCGGGCTAGTTGGCTCTCAATCGTCCGGACACACCCCCACAGACGCCGCGATCGAGCGATACATCGCCGCAAGTTCCTCCGCATCCGGCACCTCGTGGTAGTCCGCTGGCCCGCTCGCGACGGAGCGGAGCAGCGCGGCATCGATGTCGCCCGCGCCGCCAAGCCCGATCGTGTGGACAAGGATCCTGTCCGCCTTCAGCGCGTCGGCGGCGCGAAGGATCGTCGTCTCGGGCCGTCCATCCTCCGCCGGTGGGACGCGGTTCGGCAGCCCGTCTGTCAGCAGGACGACGACCCTTCGGTTACCGGGTCGATCGGATCCGCTCGTTATCGCCTGGCGCGCGATGGCGAGGGCCAGATCCAGCCGCGTCCCGTCGGCGACCTTCGGGCCCAGCGCGGACAGGGCGGCGTACGCTTCCGGTGCGCTGTCCGTTAGTACCCGTTCGATCCACGCCGTATCGTTGAAACCGACCACGGCGACGCGGTCGCCCGGCGCGGACGGATTGTCGGCCAGTCGCAGCAGCGAGACGAACTGCTGAGCCGCCTCGACGGCCGCCGCGATCTTGGTACGGCCGGCGGCGGATGGCACACCCAGCAAACGGCGAGTTCCTCGTGGGCGAATTGTCGGCGCGTAATGTTATCCAACCACATGACGCCGCTCCCCAACCACACGCGGCGAGGGGGAACGCTACCGTCGATGCCGATCGCGCTGGTTACAACCGCATCGCGTTCGTATGAGTGGGTCAACATCCCTTGTGAGGCATCGTTGTATTCCTCGGTGTCATCTTCGTATCTGCTATTTCTCGCCGTTACAACCTGCCAGATATCGCCTACTGGCAGGGCCAACAACACATCGCCTTGAGGCCGGTGTTCGTAATAGTGGCTCTGCAGCATCATGTCCACGGCTCGATCGCGCATTCCAATGATCATCGCACCGGCGTCCGTGAACTCGATATCGACAAGCATGGGTTGACCGATAACCACGCCCTTTTTCAAGTCGTCCGACCACGGCCGCCAGGGCAGGCTCCGTCGCCCATAATCCAGCGAGAACTCGACAACGCGTTGTATCTGGCTGCCGTCCTCGCGCGAACGGTACACGTAGCCAAAGAGCTCACCGGGCAGCGTCGGATCCTCGCCCGAGTCGACGACGCCGTGGTAGAGCCAGCCGTCGGTTACCGCAAGGCCGAACACACGTGCGTTTGCGGCCCAAGGCTCGTCGATGGCACCGTGATCGAACGCGCGCACGATCGCGCCGTCCGGTACCGAAATCGCGAGCTCTTACGGCCCTTCGCTCATGAAGTCCCGCGGCTTCAGATGGAACCCCGCCCACTCCACCGGCATGTACGGGCTATCCTCGCTGCGGACCTCGTGGTACAGGTGGACGGCGTACCAGATGACGACGTCCGTGTTGACGACGTTGTCGCCCGACAGGTAGCCCGAGAGCAGGTCCGCGTCGTCCGTCGAGACGAAGCGTTCGCCGGGCTTCTGCGCCGTGACCCAGAACTCGCCGCGGGTGAAGCCCTCGCTCAGCTTGGCGCGCAGCTGGCCGTCGCCGGGGCTCGGGATCAGCTCGTAGCTCATCGCCCGGCCGTGGGCGTTGCCACGGTTGTGGTCCACGACGCGCCACTTGCGGAACGTCGTCAGGTCCGTCGGGCGGTACGTCTCGCCGAGCAGCGTGTTCCAGCCGTTGAGGCCCTTGCTGCCGTCGCCGCCGGCGGGCGAGACGCGGTAGAACTCCTCGACGCTGTCGCCCTCGGGGTCCTCGATGTCCATGTCCATGCGCCAATAGATATTGTGCGTGTGGGCCGTGAACCCGAACTGCAGCGTCCCGGCCAGGCCCACCTCGGGGTGGATCGTGCCGTCGTCGTGGAACATCCAGCTGGTCAGGTAGTTGTAGGCGCCCATCTGGCTGCTGGCCAGCAGCCGCAGCGCCTTGCCGCGCCGGCCCGTGCAGTTGGCGGCACAGAAACGCGCCGCGATGCCCGTGTCCATGATCTCGCGGCACACCTTGCCGCCGTACAGCAGCGAGCCGTGCGGGCAGTCGACCGTCGCCGACAGCGGCTGCAGCGCCGCCCCCAGGCCATAGGCCACGTCGTGGTAGCGCGGCGCGCCCGTCTCGTACGGCACGAAGATCTGGGCGACGCTGCCGTCGCTCATCACGTGCTGCCAGCCGTCCGGGCTCTTGAAGAACGCCTGCGTGATCACGAGGCCCTCGTTTGCGCGGATCTCCCAGCAGACGGACCAGTTCGCGCCCTCGGCCAGGTTCTCGCCGCCGCAGTACGCGTTCGCCTGCGCCGCCACCGTCGTGGGGCGGCCGAAGGCCGTCGCCAGCGCCGCGAGGGCGATCGCCGCGCCGAGCATCGCGATCCGCGCCCGGCCACGGCGTTCCATCGTTTCCACACCGTCGACCCTCGCGCCGCTCATGGCTGCACCCCTTCCATCGGATCGGCCGTCGGCGCGTCGTCCGGCGCGGCTTGGCCCGCGGTGGCAGCGCCGCCCGGGTACGCGCTGCTCGCGCCGGCCGGCGCGTCGTCGTCCGCGTCCGAGTGAGCCGTCCCGCCCTCGTCCCGCGCCGGCATGTCGATCACATCGACCACCTGCATCGTCTCGAGATCGACGACGGCGTCGAACAGCGGCTGCGGCGCCTTGACCGTCCCGAAGAAGAGCCGCACGCAGCGGTGCTGGGCGCACGGTCCATCGTCCGCGCGCGTCAACAGGCCGTTCGCGTGGACCGTGGCCACGTCGAGCCCGGCCGCCGTTAGCTTGTCCGCCACCCGCGCGTCCTGGCGCGCGACGGTCGCCGCCTCGTCGATCTCCTCGCGCACGAGCGGCAACCCGGCGCCGACGGGCGCATCCATCGCCGACACGTCGCCCGTCGCGAGGTCGACTTTGGCGTACACGGCCTGGCCGGTGTCGTAGCGGAAGATCCCGACCTCGGCCGAGCGCGACGTCGCGCCCTTCTCGGCCAAGCGCTGCGTGTAGATCACGCGGTAGCTCGGCCGCTCGGCCAGCGCCGCGACGCGCGCGTCGGGCGGCTCGGCGTCGAGCGCGGTGTCGGACGTGCCCGCCAGCACGGCGCTGCGGTCGAGCGCGGTGGCGACGACGTCCTGGACGAACGCCGCCTGCACCGCCAGATCGGACGCCTTGGACGATTCCTGCGCCGTCAACATGTTCTGCGGACCGGGCGGCGCGCTCTCGGACGCCTCGCGGGCGTGCATCTCGTCCGCCGACATCGCGGCGCCCGCGCTGCCGTCCGCGCCGGCATCCGCGCGGCGCGTGTCCGTGACGGCGCCCGTTGTGTCGGCGCCCGTCGTGTCGGCGGCCCGCCCGCCGGGCGCGGGCGCCCCGGCATCGCTCCCGCCGGCCTGTTCGGTCCCGGCGGCCTGTTCGGTCCCGGCGGGCGCACCCTCGTCCTTTTCTCTCGTCGGCGTCGCGTTGCACCCGGCCAGCACGGCGCACAGCGCCAGCGGCAGGGCGACGCGCCCGAATCGCCATCGGGCCATGGTTCCCTCCTGATGTGGGGTCTCGGTCGTTGCGGTCACCTGGCTGACGGCGCCGCCGTCCGACGGAGGAGCGGCCGCGGCGATGATACGGCCGTTGGGTTATGTCGGCAAGAGTGAAGGGTGCGGCCCGCGCGATCGAGGCTGGGCGTTCGCCGACGGACGACGGCCCATCATGCGACGGTCGACCCGTTCACACCGCCTCCACCGTCTCCTTGGCCGTATCCTCCGCTGACTCCTCCATCGTCTCCTGCACCACGTAATCCAGCGACTGGTGCCGGAAATACGTGTCATACAACCGCGCGTAGTGCCCCCCGGCGCGCATCAGCGCGTCATGATCGCCCTCCTCGATGATCCGGCCGCGATCCATCACGAGGATCCGATCGGCCGCGCGCACCGTCGAGAGCCGGTGGGCGATGACGATCGACGTGCGGTCCGCGATCAGGCGCTCGAGCGCCTCCTGGATCTGGGCCTCGGTGAACGGGTCGATGGACGCCGTCGCCTCGTCCAGGATGAAGATGGCGGGCCGCTGGATCAGAACGCGCATCAAGCTGACCAGCTGCCGCTGCCCGACGCTCAGCCGATCGCCGCGCTCGCCGACGTCCGTCGCGAGCCCGTCCGGCAGCGCCGCCAGCCAGTCGCCGTCGCCGATCGAGCGCGCGAGCCGCTCGATCTCGTCGTCCGTGGCCTCGGGGCGCGCGTAGCGGATGTTGTCGGCCACCGTGCCGTTGAACAGGAACGGCATCTGCGGCACGATCCCGAGGTGGCGCCGGAACGCGCCCAGGTCGAACGAGCGGATGTCGCGGCCGTCGATGAGCAGCCGGCCCCCCTGGAACTCGTAGAACCGCGCCACCAGCCGCGCTACGGACGATTTGCCGGCGCCGGTGTGGCCGACGAGCGCGATGCTCTCGCCGGCGCGGATGTGGAGGCTGAAGTCGGGCAGGACGATGGTATCGGCCGCCGCGGCGTCGTCGTGAGGCGCATCGGCGTCGAGCGCGCCGGCCTCAGCGTCATCGGCCGCCACGTCGTCGTCCGCCACGCCGACGAGCTCTCCGACCTCGCCCGCCCCCTCGCCGCTGGCGTACGCAAAGCGGACGTGCTCGAAGCGCACGTCGCCCGCGACGCGCTCGACGGGTTCAGACCCCGTCTGCACGACGCTCGGCTCGGCGTCGACGAGGGCGCAGATCCGCTCGATCGCGGCGAAGCCGACCTGGACCTGCGTCCAAAAAGTGGAGAGGTTGATGATCGGGAACCCGATCCGGTCGATGAGCTGCGAGAACAGGAACCACGCCGACAGCGCCAGCGCGCCCTGCCCGGCCGCCAGCGCGCCGCGCCACACGATCAGCGCCACGAAGCCGCCCATGATCAGGTTCAGCACCGGAAAGACCATCGCCAGCGTGAAGCCGCGGCGGAAGTTCAGTCGGTAGCTGATCTCGTTCACGGCGCGGAACTCGTCGTAGACCGTCTGCTCCCGCCGAAAGTTCTTGGCGACCGCCATGCCGGCGACGGTCTCGAACGTCTTCGCGTTCACCTCGCCCATCGCCCGCGCGCCCTGGCGCGTGACCCGCCGCGCCAGCGCCCGGAAGGTGAGCGTGAAGGCGATCAGCGTCGGCACGGTGCCAAGGGTCCACAGCGTCATCCGCCACGAATAGGTGGCGGCGACGGCCAGCAGGATCGCGACCTCGCCGACCTGGCTGACGAGATCGCCCACCAGCGCCACGCTCTGCCCGAAGTCCGTCGTGTCGGACGTGATGCGGCTGACGATGCGGCCCGACGAGAAGCGATCGAAGAACGAGAGGTCGTGCGCCGCCGCGGCCGCGAACGCGTCGCGCCGCAGCGTGAGGACGACGTCGCCGATCGCCGCCACCATCGCCCGCCGGCGCACGAAGTTGCCGAACCAGATCGCGACCCAGCTGACAAAGAGATAGCCGACGAGCACCGCGATCACGCCGCGCGGCACGGCCGCGGCGCCGGCCACTTCGAAGCGGCCCATCGCCACCTTGAGCATGATCGGCACGCCCGCGGACAGAGCCGCCACGAGCAGCGTGCCGGCGATCACGCGCACCATCCGCGCGCGGTGCGGCGCAAAGTACGCCAGCGCGCGCCGGATCAGCTCGCGATCGCTGTACTGCCGGTCGTAGGCCTCGACGTCGAGGTTGTTGAACATCATCGGCGGCGCTCCGATCCATCCGTGTCCATCCGACCGTCCGAGCGGCTGCCATCGGCGGCGCCGCTTTCGCCGACGTCGCCGACGTCGCCGCCGCCGCTGGCGCCGCTGGCGCCGCTGGCGCCGAGCCGAACGAAGATCCGTCGATACGGCGCGCACGTCACGAGCAGCTCTTCATGCCGCCCGACCGCCTCGACCGTACCGCCGCGCAGCACGACGACGAGATCCGCCCACCGGATCTGGGAGAGGCGATGGGTGATCAACACCGTCGTCCGGCCGCGGGCGGCGTGCCGCATCGCCCGCTGGATCCGATCCTCCGTCGCGGAGTCGATCGCGCTCGTCGAATCGTCGAGCACGAGGATCCGCGGGTCGGTGATCAGAGCGCGGGCGATCGCGAGCCGCTGGCGCTGGCCGCCCGACAGCGTCGCGCCCCGCTCGCCGATCACGGTGTCGTAGCCGTCCGGCAGGGCCAGGATAAAGTCGTGCGCCTGCGCATCCCTGGCCGCGCGTTCGATCTCCTCGCGCGACGCGTCCGGGCGCCCAAAGGCGATGTTCTCCGCCACCGACCGGCTGAAGAGGAACGGCGACTGCTCGATGATCGCGATCTGCCGCCGCAGCCGCTCGAGCGACCAGTCCCGCACGTCCACCCCGTCGACGCGGACGTGGCCGCGCTGCACGTCGTACGTGCGGTTGATCAGGCGCGCGAGCGTCGTCTTGCCGGAGCCGGTCTGCCCGACGATCGCCACGGTCTGACCGGGCGCGACGCGGAACGTGATGTCGCTGAGGATCGGCGCCGCCTCGTCATAGCCGAACGCGGCGCCGTCGAACTCGATCGCGCCCTCGATGTCGGCGCCATGGCCGGCGCGGTTCTCGTCCAGGTCGGAGCGGCGGTTGATCAGCTCGAGGATCCGCCGCGCCGAGGCCATCCCGAGGCTGACCTGGCTGTACGCGAACAGCGACACGAACGTCGGGAATCCAAACAGCGCCAGGTAGCCGACGTACGCGACGATGTCCTTGATCTCGACGCCGCTCGCCGGCTGGCGCGCCAGCCAGACCACGTGCGCGAAGCCGAACGTGATCGCCAACCCGAGAAGCAACAGCGGCAGGAAGCGCGCCTCTTGCTCGCCCTGACGAACGTAGGCGTCCTTGTAGGCGCGGGCGTTGGTCGTGAACCGCTCGACTTCCGCCGCCTCCTGCGACGCGCTCTTCACGACCTCGATCCCGTCGATCGCTTCCGCCAGGCGCGCGTTGAGCGCGCCGAACGTGTCGCGCGCGTCCCGCGTGATCGGCCGCAGCGTGCGCAGGTAGTGCCGCAGCGCGATCGCGTAGGCGACGATGAACAGGCACGGCACCAGAGCGAGCTGCGGGTGGATCGCGAAGCCGAACGCGGCCGGGATCAGCAGGAAGAAGCCGGAGCCGATCACGAGGTTGAGCCCCGGGTTGAACATCAGGTTCAGCTCGCGCACGTCGTTCGTCGCGCGCGCCATCGTGTCGCCGGCCGGCTGCCGGCTGTGGAACGTCATGCTCTTGCCCAGCAAGCTCGCGTACAGCTCGTCGCGCACGTCGCGCTCGAGGCGCTGGCCAAACGCCTCGCTGCCGGCGTTCCGCCCGAGCTGAAGCACCGCCCGCAGCGCCTGCGACGCGACGATCACCCACGCGGCAGACACGACCGCGGGCATCGCCGCCGCAAAGGCGCCGCTCCCGCCCGCCTTCAACGCGGCGTCCAGCGCCCCGTACGCCGCGCCGACGCGCTGCGGCACGACGCCCGCCAACACCGCGTTGCCGAACGCGCCGACGAGGACGATCGGGATGAGCCAGCCGTGCCGCAGCACGTGCGACAGCACCCAACGACCGGCCGAGCGGCGGTCCGTGCGGTAGGGTCGGGCGAGCGTGAACTCGGTGGATGTCGTCGGGGCGGCGGCGGCCATCGGGCCCTCCCAG
>JBDTSC010000137.1:0-9423 GCA_039931375.1 Ardenticatenales bacterium | reverse complement strand
ATTCCGTCGGACGGCTCCGTCGGCCGCAGCGGCGGGCAGAGTGTAGGGGGCTGACGGTCGGGCGTCAACGGCGACCGAACGCGGCCGGCGACGCGGGACCGCCCCCGGCCGCGGCGCTACAATGCGCGGCAACCGTTCGCTCCGTCCGACTCGCCGTTCGACCTTGCGAGGTGCTCCAGATGGCCCACCCAACCCCGCTCCCCTCGCTCACCGGCCTGCGCCGCCGCGTCGCCATCGCCGCCGCCGCCGCCGCGCTCGTTTGCTTCGCGCCGCGCCCGGCAAGTCTGGCGCGACCGATCGAGCCCGCCCGCCACGCCGCCGTCGATCCGGGCCTTGCCGCCCGCGTCGCGGCCGGACGCGACGTGCCCGCCCTCGCTCTGCTGCGCGTCCAAGCCGATATGTCGGGCGCGGCGCATCTGGCCGACAAGCGCGCCCGCGGCCGCTTCGTCTACAATCGCCTGCGCGCGACCGCCGACGCCACGCAGGGACCGCTTCGCGGCCTGCTCGCGCGGCGCGGGCTGCCGTTCACGCCCTACTTCATCGTCAACGCCGTCGCCTTCGACGCGGACGGGCCGACGCTGGCCGCCGTCGCCGCAATGGACGATGTCGCGTCCATCGTGCCGCTCGTCACGTTCGGCTGGGGCGGGCCGACCGACGGCGTCGTGGCACCTGTCGGCGACGATGCACCCAGCGGCGACGATGCACCCATCGGCGACGATGCACCCGTCGGCGACGCGGCATCGCCCAGCGGCGCGGCGGACGTGGCCGCGGCGGAACGCAACATCCGCGCGATCAACGCGGACAAGGTCTGGCGCCAAGGCTTCCTGGGCGCCGGCGCGACGATCGCGATCATCGACACCGGCGTGAACGCCCGCCATCCCGCCCTGTCCGCCGCCTACCGCGGCAAGGACGAAGGCGACGATTACAACTGGCTCGACCCCGTCGCCGGCCAGGGCGCGCCCGTCGACGTGAACGACCACGGCACGCACGTGGCCGGGATCGCGCTCGGCAAGCAGGGCAGCCGCGAGATCGGCGTCGCGCCCGAGGCGCAGTGGATCGCGTGCCGGATCTTCGCCCAGGACCGCGGGACCACGAAGGCCATCCTGGACTGCCTGCAGTGGGCGCTCGCGCCGACCAAGTTGGACGGCAGCGACCCGCGGCCCGACCGCGCGCCGGACATCATCAACGCCTCGTGGGGCACGTTCGGCCGGTTGTTCTGCGACAACCCGTTCCCGGGCGAGGGGGCGATCCACAACCTCGTCGCGGCCGGCATCCTGTTCGTCGCCGCCGCGGGCAACGACGGGCCGCGCTGCGGCAGCGTCTGCCCGCCCGGCTCCTTGGCGGACGCGTTCACCGTCGGCAACTACGACGACGAGAACCGTCGGATGGCCAGCACCTCCAGCCGCGGGCCATTCGTGGCCGGCGTTGTGGAGCGGATCAAGCCGGACGTCGCGGCGCCGGGCGAGAACATCAACTCGAGCGTCGGTACGAGCCAGTACGACATCAAGGCCGGCACTTCCATGGCGGCCCCGCACGTGTCGGGCGCGGCCGCGCTGCTCCTGAGCGTCCGGCCGGCGCTGGCCGGTCATCCCGACCAGATCCGCTCCCTGCTCGAGACGACCGCCAAGGCGATCAACGCGGACCAGTGCGGCCCGAGCGGCGCGCGGGACTTCAACAACAGCGCCGGCCACGGCGTGATCGACGTCGCGGCCGCCGCGGACACCGCGCTCGGGCTCCCGACGGCGACGCCCGAGCCATCGACGCCCATCCCGAGCGCCTCGCCGACCGTGGAGCCGAGCGCCTCGCCGTCCGCGGTGCCGACCGCGCGGCCGTCCGCGCGGCCGTCCGCCACGCAGGTCGGCGAAGCGACGCCGACGAACGGGCCGACGCGGCGGCCTTCCGCGACGGCGGCGGCGACGCCATCGGCGCCGGCATCGCCGTCGCCGCGGATCTTTCTGCCGTGGACGGAGCGGCTTGTTCTCGCTCCTCGATGATTTGCATCCGAATTCGCTTTGATTAATATTTGTTCGGGTCGCTGTGACCCATCCAGGAGTAGACTGTAGGCCGTATCCCATCGGACATGCGATGGGCGGCCGTTGCCGACTCCACGGCCACGAGAGGCGCGCCGCGCGCTGCTCGCCGGTGTTCGACCGAACCGGAACCGTGAACCGGAACCGTCAAGGGAGTGCGCGTTGTTCGACACCTTGCCCAGCAATGTTCAGCCGTTTCAGGCGTGGCCGTGGGCCCAGATCGCCCCGTACTATGCGGACCTGGCCGAGCGGCCGCTGTCACAGAGCACGCTCAAGGCCTGGCTGGCCGATTGGACCCAGCTGAGCTTCCTCATCTACGAGACGGGCGCCCGCCTGCACCTGGCCCACACCCAGGACACGGCGAACGCGGCCGCCGAAGCGGCGTTCTTTCGCTACCTGGATGAGATCCGCCCGTCGGCCGCCGCCGCCGAGCAGGCGCTCAAGCTGAAGCTGCTGGCTTCCGGCTTGTCGACGGACGGCCTGGCCGTTCCGTTGCGCAACATCAAGGCGGAGGCGGACCTGTATCGCGAAGAGAACCTGCCGCTCCTGGTCGAGGAGTCCAAGCTCGGTTCGCGCTACGACAAGACGATCGGCGCCCAGACCGTCGAGTGGGAGGGCAACGAGGTTCCGCTGCCGCAGCTGCGGCCGATCCTGGCCGGCACGGACCGCGACCGCCGCATGGCGGCATGGCGGAAGATGGCGGATCGCCGCTTGGTGGACCGCGCCGCCCTAAACGACCTGTGGCGCGAGCTGCACGCGCTGCGCCAGCGGGTGGCCGCGAACGCGGGCCATCCGGACTACCGCAGCTACATGTGGCAGGCCAAGCAGCGCTTCGACTACAGCCCGGCGGACTGCGCGACGTTCCACGCGGCGATCGAGACGGTGTGCGTTCCGGCCGCCACGCGGATCTACGAGCGCCATCGCATGCGCCTCGGGGTGTCGTCGTTGCGCCCGTGGGACATGACGAACGGCGAGTTCAGCCGACCGGCGGACGCGCCCGGCACCGTGCCCCTCAAGCCCTATCGGGACGGCGGCGAGCTGCTGGACAAGAGCGCCGCGATCTTCGACCAGGTGGACCCGAGCCTGGGCGGCCAGTACCGCACGATGATCCGCGAGGGCTTGTTGGACGCCGAGAACCGCAAGGGCAAGGCGCCCGGGGGCTACTGCACGTACTTCCCGGTGGCCAAGCGCCCGTTCATCTTCATGAACGCCGTCGGCCTGCACGACGACGTCCAGACGATGCTCCACGAGGCCGGCCACGCGTTCCACGCCTTCGCCTCGAGCGACCTGCCGTTCGCCCCGCAGCTCGAGTCGCCGATGGAGTTCAACGAGGTCGCCTCGATGGCGATGGAGCTGCTCGCGGCGCCGTACCTGACCGCCGACCGCGGCGGCTTCTACGACGATGGCGGCGCGGCGCGAGCACGGATCGAGCACCTCGAGAGCACGATCCTGTTCTGGCCGTACATGGCCGTCGTCGACGCGTTCCAGCAGTGGGCCTACACGGACCCCGCCGGCGCGGACCCCGATGCGTGCGATGAAACGTGGCGGTCCCTGTGGCGCCGGTTCATCCCGGGCGTGGACTTCGACGGCCTCGACGACGTCGAAGCGACGGGCTGGCATCGCAAGCTGCACATCTTCACGGTGCCGTTCTACTACGTCGAGTACGGCCTGGCGCAGCTCGGCGCCGCCCAGGTGTGGCGGAACAGCCTGAACGATCATCCCCAAGCGGTGGCCGACTACCGCTCCGCGCTCCGCCTCGGCGGCACCGCGACGCTCCCGCAGCTCTTCGCCACCGCCGGCGCCAACTTCGCCTTCGACGCGGGCACGCTGGGTGAGGCGGTCGGGCTGATCGAGCGCACGGTCTCGGAACTCGGCGCCGTGGCTTGACGGCGGCATTTCCCCACAAACGCAACGCGCCCGGGCCGACCAACGGCCCGGGCGCGTCCTTTGGCACCCCCGGCACGACTCGAACGTGCGACCTACTGGTTCGAAGCCAGTCGCTCTATCCTCTGAGCTACGGGGGCATGCGGGGGCGATGATAGCATAGGCGCGCGCCTGCCCAGACGGCGTCCGCCGGCCTGGGTCGGCGACGCGAACGGCGTGGGCGATGCGGCATCCGTCGGGGCCGGCGACGGCGGCGGGCCATCCGTTGGGGTGGCGCTCTCCGCGGCGGTCGGGGCGGGCGATGGCGTGACGGTCGGCGTTTCCGTCTCCGTCGGAGTTGGCGTCGGCGTCGGGCTTGGGTCGCGGCGGAGGACGGGCAGGTAGGCCAGGCCGGCCGGGCGCGGCCGGGTCGGGGTGGGCGGCGCGTCGGTCGGCGTCGGTTCCTCGGTGGGCGGTGTCGTGCGCACCGCCGTCGCGGTCGGGCGCGTGGGCGTTGGCGAGGGCGGCGGCGGCGCCGTCGGGGTCGGGAAGCTCTGGTCGGGCTCCCAGATCAGCGCGAGGCGGTCGATGTACACGCCGCCGCCGGTCGGGCCGCCGGTGGGCGCCGCGGCGGTGAAGAACAGCGTCCACAGCCCGCCGCGCAGATCGTACACGACGGCCGGGTTCCGCACGTCGACGAGGTTGCGCAGGTCGAGATGGCGCGTCGGGTACGCCCACCCGCCCGCGTCGCCGGTCGCCCCAAAGACGGGCACACGCAACGCGGCGCCGTCCGGCCGCGGGACCTCGAGCCACACCACGAGGCCGGCGTCCGTTCCCGCGTTCAGTTTGATCAGCGCGTCGAACTGGAGTTCGAGCCGGTTCGCCGCGCCGGCAGCCCGCAGATCCAGGCGCAGCGCCGCCGCCGCCGTCGCGCCGGAGGGCGGCGCGTCATCGCAGCCCTGGCCCGGCGCACCGTCCGGCGCCGGGAAGGCGCGCAGCGACCGCCGCCCGCTGATCGCCTGGCACGGCGATGGCCGCCAGTGGGTCACCGCCGGCCAGAGCCCGGCGTCCGGCCAGGCATCCGCCTCGAAGTCGTCCAGCACGTAGGCCACGTCAGCCGTCCGGCCTTCGTCGGCGGGCGCGGGCGCGGGCGCGGCCGCGTGCGCTGCGCCTGCGAACAACGCGGCGGGCGCGGCGGGCGCGGCGGAACGGTGCATCGCGGCCATCGCCATGCCGGCCAGAACGCCGCACGCCGCGCGCGACAACGCGCGCCCGGAGGGACGGCGGGTCGACGGCTGCTGGATCGTGGGGACGACGTCGCCGCCGATCCGCCCGCCTGCTAGCCTACCCATCGTCCAACCGCGCGAGCCGCTCGACCTCTTCGACGCATCGTCCATTGGCCGCTATCCTACGGGACGCGGCGACGCGAAGGCAACCCTGATGCGCATTTCGAGCGTTAAGTCCCTCGTGCCCGGCTGTGCGCCGCGCGGATTTCGGTTCGATCAACGATTTGGGGATGACGCCATGTCAGATTCTCGAGGTTCGTTTTCTCGACGTTCGTTCGCTTCGGCCGTCGGCTCCTCGGGCGCCGCCGTCGTCGCGGCGGCCGCCGCGATCCTGGGCGTCGGCGCAGCGCTCGTCGCCCCGGCCGGCGGCGGTCCGGCCCGCGCCCAGGCGCCGGCCCAGTGCGACCTCGCGGTCGACAAGACGGCCTACCCGTCGACGATCTGGCTGGGTGAGACGGTGACCGTGACGCTGTCCATCACGGGCACGTGTCCGGCCAAGGAGGTGAAGGCCGACGTCGTCCTGGCGATCGACCGGTCGAGCTCGATGGAGCGCTACAACAAGCTCACGTCGGCGCGCGCGGCCGCCAAGTCGTTCATCGACACCGTCAACCCCAGCCTCGTGCACATCGGCCTCGTCGCGTTCGACGATGTCGCCGAGTCCATCGCCTACCTCACGGACGACCAGGTGGCGCTGAAGGCGGCGGTGGACGGGATCCGCTCCGACACGGGCACGAACCTTGTCGACGGCCTCGACGAGGCGCGCAAGATGCTCCAGAGCGCCGGGGTGCGGCCGGATGCGCGGCCGGTGATCATCTTCATGACGGACGGCAAGCACTCCGTCCGAACGCCGCCGATCTCGGACCTGACGCGCGTGATCGCCGAGGTCCGGGCAGCCGGGATCCTGGTCTACTCGATCGGCCTCGGCCCGAGCGCCGAGGTGGACGAGGCGAACCTGCGCCTGATGGCCAGCGATCCGAGCAAGTACCTGCGTTCCCCGTCGGCCAGCGAGCTGAACGACATCTACGTCCATCTGGCGGGCCGTCTTGAGGCGACGGTCCTCATGGAGGAGGTGTTCGTCGTCGACGAGCTGCCCGCCGACATGACGTACGTCCCCGGCAGCGGCATCGTCACCGGCACCGGCCTGCCCGTGGAGCCCACGGTCAGCCCGGACGGCCGCACCCTCACGTGGCGCCTCGTGGCCGTCCCACTGCCGCCGCCGATGCTGGGCCTGGCGTACCGCGTCCGCCCGACGCAGACCGGCCTACGCCCCACGAACGTCGAGGCCCACGCGGACGTGACGGACGGCTTCGGCCAGCGCCACGCCCTCGTCTTCCCGATCCCCAACGTGACGGTCCTCGCGCCCGTCACGCCGACGCCGCCCCCGACCGTCACGCCGCCGCCCGCGGACGCGATGTGCGTGTGCCGCGTGACCCGCAACAAGGTGCCGCAGGCCGTCATCGACGCGGCCCTGGCCGACCCGGCCAAAGTGTACGGCTGGCAGCAGCCGCTGAACCCGAACGTGCCGGGCCCGGTCGAGCCGCCGAACCCGCCGCGGATGTGCCTGGACCTATTGAACCGAGGCCGCCCGTTCCACCCGCTGTTCAACAGCGTGATCTGGCGGGCGGGGTGCTTGATCGGCCCGCCCTAGGGGCCAGGCGTGTCGGCCGGCCTGCGCCCAGGCAGCCCTGTGGTGGGATGCCCAAGATCCGCCGCACCTTCCAACGCGTGAACCTTCCCCTCCCCCAGACGTGGGTAAGGGAGTTGGGGGTGAGGGCCGTAGGCCGACGTGCTGCGCGATCCTCGGTGGTTCCGCCTAGCGCCGCGCCCGCCGATCGTTCGCCAACACATCCACATACCGCGCCACGAGCCGCGCGTTCTCCCTGGCCCACGTGCGCTGCGCCGCGTACGCATGCGCCGCCGCGCCGAGCCGCTCACGCTCGCCCGGCGCGTCGACGAGCTGGCGGACGACGATGCCCAGACTGGCGCGGTCCTCCGCGTGGAACAAGCGGCCGGTGACGCCGTCGCGGACATGCTCGAGCACTCCGCCAGCGTCGGGAACGACGACCGGCAGGCCGGTGGCCATCGCCTCGAGCACGACGTTGCCGAGCGTCTCGTTCGCGCCCGGGAACACGAAGACGTCGCCCGCGGCGTACGCCTCGGCCAACGGCACGCCCGTGCGCAGCCCGGCGAACACCACCGGACGGCCCGCGAAGCGGCGCTCGAGCGCCGGGCGCGCCGGGCCGTCGCCGATGACCGCGAGGCGCGCCGCCGGGACGGCGTCCAGAGCCGCGACGATCCAGTCGACCCGCTTTTCGGGCGACAACCGGCCGACGTATACCAGCAGCGGCCGCTCCGGTTCGCCGCCGGACAACTCGTGCCGGACCGCATCCGAGCGGCGGTGTGGGCCGAACAACGCCGTGTCGACGCCGCGCGTCCAGATGTCGACGTTCGGGAAGCCGTGCGCCGTCAGTTCCGCGGCCGTCGCGTGGCTGGGGGCCAGGTTCAGCGCCGCGTGGCGGTGGGCCTGGGCCAGGAGGCGCCACAGCACGGGCGCCAGGTAGGCGTGGCCCCAGCGCGTCGCGAAGCCGGGGATGTCCGTGTGGTAGCTCATCACCATCGGCAGCGCGCGTCGCCGGCCGTAGCGGATGCCGATCAGGCCCGCGGCCACCGGGCCGGCGATGTGCAGAAGGTCCGGTCGAAAGGCGTCGAGCGCGGCGTCCACGCGGGTCCAGGGCGCTGCGATGTACAGCTCCGGATAGAGGGGAAAGCGCCGCGCCGGCACGCCGATCACCTCGGCGCCGGCGAACCGCGCCGGCAGGCCCGGCGTGCGCGGCGTCACGATCAGCGCCGGGATGCCGGCGATCTCGAGGTGCTCGAGGAGCCGGCTGAGGGTGTGCGTGATGCCGTCGACCTTGGGCGGGAACACCTCGGTGAACAAGGCGATCCGCAGCGCGGCGGTCGGGTTCGCGTCGTGTCCGTTCGGCGACGCCGACGCCGACGCCGCTGACGACGACGCCGCCGACGCCGCTGACGACGACGACGACGATAACGCCACCTCCGGCCGCGCCGCCGATGCGGACACGGACGCGATCGCGCGGCCACCGCGATCGCCGCCGGTCGCCCGCTCCCGCGGCTCTCCCCGACGCGCGCCCGCGGCGCGGATCAAAGGCCGCCCAGCCAGCCAGCCGCCAAGCCGAGCGCGGCGCCGGCCAGAACCTGGCGCGGGGAGTGGCGTCCAAGGACGATGCGGGCGATCGCCACGGACAGCACGAGGGCGGTCCAGAGGACCACGTGTCGGGCGCCGTACGCCAGGTCCATGCCCGCCGCGGCGCCGACGGCCGCCGCGTGAAGGCTGATCTTCCAACGCAAGGTCACCAGCGAAAGCGCGCCCAGCAGCGCGGTCCACGCCGTGCCGAACTGCACCAGGGCGGGCGGCGCGGAGAGCCGGGCGAGGGCGAGCGCTGTGACGGCGGCGCACGCCACCGCCAGCGCGAACGGGCGATGCCGCTGCCGCCGATCGGAGAGGTCGAAGTCCACGACGCGCCCCGCCCGCACGAGCGCCGCGACGGCGAGCGCGGGCGCGAGCACGGCGGGCACGGCAAAGGCCGCCAGCCAACCGGGGCCGATCCCGTTCCCGCCGCCGCCGCCGCTGATCGCGAGCTGTCCGAGCGCCGCGATCGCCACGAGCGGCGGGCTGGCGACGCGCGACAGCCAGCGCGCGGCCCACTCGATCGCGTCGCGCAGCGCGGGCGCACGGAGCGTGCGGCGGACGCGCGGAACGTTGATCCCGTCCGTCAGGGGCGCGGCGGACCACGGCGTGGTCCAGGGCGGTCGAATGCTCATGCGGACCAGCGTGCGGTCCGGCCGTTAAGTCAGGGCGTGCGGGCGGGTTAAGCGGCGTCCATCACTCGGTTAAGGATGTCGTCAGACGATGTCGTTCAAACGGGCGTCCGGGCGAAGAGTGTCCCGCCTCATTCCAATCGGGCGCGATGTCGCTGTACAACGCGGTTTGGTGTCATACCAATCCACCGTGTTGCGGGTATGTTGGCAACCGGAATGTCCGAAGGTAGGGGCACCCCCCCGTGGGTGCCCTCGTCCGTTGCGCGACCCACGAGGGCACCCACGGGGGGGTGCCCCTACAAGGGCATCACACGGTCGAAATGCGACAGATTGGTCGTACCCAAGAAGACCTCAGCGGCACACCAGGTCCGCCGACAACCCCTCGAACAGCGCCAAGAGCGCGG
>JBDTSC010000136.1:0-9438 GCA_039931375.1 Ardenticatenales bacterium | reverse complement strand
GTTCCGGCGAAGCGCGCTGAAGCTGTGTGTGGGCCGCGAACGAATCGCCTTCGTCCCCGCCGCTACTGGCCGTCGACCCTGCTTTCACCGACAATCACGGTTCACCGGACCATGCTGACCTGCAAGGAGCCCCGCAGCCATGCCGCGAATCTGGCGCCTGACCGCTTCCGCCCTCGGCCTTGTCTC
Organism: Ardenticatenales bacterium; assembly: GCA_039931375.1. Lineage (GTDB taxonomy): Bacteria > Chloroflexota > Anaerolineae > Epilineales > Epilineaceae > Avedoeria. The sequence goes on along the minus strand of JBDTSC010000136.1, from coordinate 9,252 downwards.
TTCCTTCGGCTTCGCTGGATGGACCCTCGGCGCCGCATCCATCCCCACCCGCGCCGCAAGTGGACCGACCCTGTGCGCGGCGCCGGAAGCGCCGCGCGACGACATGGCCAACGTGCGCCTGGTGGGAGGGCTTCCGACGAACACGTGGCTGGACATGGCCTTGGACGACGAGCCCGTGTTCAAGGATCTGGAGTACAAGGATGTGGGCGAATACGCCGAGACCGGCGCCGGCAACCGCGTGCTGCGCATCACGCCCAAAGGCTCAAGCGACCCGGTGATCGAAGGTGAGATAGAGCTGGCCGCAGACACGGATTACACCGTGGCGGTGGCCGGCACGGTGGCGGACGTCGAGGCGTTCATCTACGTGGACGACAACACCGCGACAGAGGCCGGCGAGGCCAGGATCCGGTTGGTGCACCTGGCGTATGGCGCGCCTGCGCTGGACGTGCTGGCGGGCGACACCGCATTGTGGGAGAACGTGGTCTACGGCGACGACAGCGAGTACGTACGCCTGGATGCCGGCACCTATTCCGTCGACGTGCGCGAAGCGGGCACATCGAACGTGCTGCTGCCGGCTGACGACATGACGGTGGAAGCAGGCGCCATCTACACGCTCTTCGTCCTGGGTCACGTCGACGGCGCGCCGCCGCTCATGCTGTTGCAGTCCACCGACGCTGCTGATCTGCCCCGAGGCGACCAACGCCTATACCTGCCGGCGCTGTTTACGGAGTAGTCAGAGGGGCGAATTCGGCGTTGCGGAGGCCCGCGGCATAGGGCTTGGCCGGCCATGGAAGGAACACGGACCGCGTGGTCTCCGACGCCGTCGCCGCCGGCATCGGCAGCTCGGGGCGGTACAGGTGTCGCCAAGCAGTGCGTACAGACGCCGACATCGGCCGCATGCATCGATCGACCTCGGGCGGGTGCTAGAATCTGGCCCCGCCCTCCTCCCACACCCGCCCCTGATAGGCCCACCGCCCATGACGTCCTCCGCCGCCGCGCCGTCTTCGACCGGCACCCGCCCCGAACGCGACTCCCTCGGCGAGGTCCCCGTCCCCGCCGACGCGCTGTGGGGCGCCTCCACCCAGCGCGCCGTCGACAACTTCGAGGGCATCAGCGGCCTCGTCTTCTCCCGCCGCTTCATCCACGCCCTCGGCCTCGTGAAGCTCGCGGCCGCGGGCGTGAACCGGGCGCTGGGCGATCTGCCGGACGAGCTGGCGGACGCGATCGAGGCCGCGGCGCGGGACGTCGCGGACGGGGCGTACGACGCGCACTTCCCGATCGACGTCTTCCAGACGGGTTCGGGCACGTCCACGAACACGAACGCGAACGAGGTGATCGCCAACCTCGCCAACCGCCAGCTCGGGCAGCCGCTGGGCACGAAGGCGCCGGTGCATCCGAACGATCACGTGAACATGGGGCAGTCGTCGAACGACGTCATCCCGAGCGTCATCCATGTGGCGGCGTGCCTGGCGATCGTCGAACCCGAGACCGGCCTCCTCGCGTCGCTCAGGCGCCTGGCGGATGCCATCGACGTTCAGGCGAACGCGAACGCCGAGGTCGTGAAGACCGGGCGGACGCACCTGATGGACGCGATGCCGGTGACCGTCGGCCAGGAGTTCGGCGCGTGGGCCAGCCAGGTGCGCACAGCGGCCGCGCGGCTCGAGGCGCTGCTGCCGGAGCTGGCGGGGCTCGCGATCGGCGGCACGGCGGTCGGTACGGGCATCAACACGCGGCCGGGCTTCGGCAAGGCCGTCGCGGCGCGGCTGGCCGCCCTGACCGGGCACCCGTTCCACGAGGCGGAGGACCACTTCATGGCGCAGGCGACTTCCGACACGGCCGCCGCGGTGTCGGGGGCGCTGAACGCGGCGGCCGTCTCGCTGATGAAGGTCGCCAACGACCTGCGCTGGATGAACTCGGGTCCGCAGGCGGGCTTGGCCGAGATCGTCCTGCCGGCGCTGCAGCCGGGGTCGAGCATTATGCCCGGCAAGATCAACCCGGTGATCCCGGAGGCCGTCACGATGGTCTGCGCCCAGGTGATCGGCAACCACACCACCATCACCGTCGCCGCGCAGGCCGCCAACTTCCAGCTGTCCGTCATGCTGCCGGTGATCGCCCGCAACCTGCTGGAGAGCATCACGTTCCTGGCCGGCGCCGCGCACGCCCTGGCCGATCGGGCCGTCCGCGACCTCGTCGTGAACGAGGCGCACATCGCCGAGCTGGTCGAGCGCAACCCGATCCTGGTCACGGCGCTGAACCCGGTGATCGGCTACGACAAGGCGGCCAAGATCGCCAAGCAGGCGTACGCGCAAGGGCGCACGCTGAAGGACGTGACGGCGGAGCAGACGGACCTCACGCCCGAGCAGATCGACCGCCACCTGGACCCCGTCGCGCTCGCGCACCCGCACCGCGCCCGTTGAGATCGGCCATGCCACCGCGTTCGACCGACGGCGTTCCCGCCTGATGCGCTGCGCCAAGTGCCGGCACAAGATCCGCGGCGCCACGTGGTACTGCCCCAACTGCGGCGCGCCCGTCGATGACCTGAACGTCGCGGACAGCGTCCACCCTACGATCTGGTCGCGGCCATGGGTGCGGCTGTTGTCCGCCGCGCTGGCGATGTTCGCGCTGGCCGGCGTCGTCGCGCTCGTCGTCGGGCTGCTGCGCGCGCGGTCGGCCGACGTGCGCCGCGCCGCCGCGCCGACCGCCACGCCGCCTCCCCCCTATTCGACGGACGCCGGCCCGGTCGAGACGCTCGTCGCCGCCAGCCAGCTGCGCCCGAGCCGCTACCCGGACGGCGCCGTGGACGCGCCGCCCGAGGTGGCGACGTTCGCCGCGCAGCAATCCGGATCGCCCGCCGCCGCGATGCCGCTCCCGGCCACGTCCGGGCCGACCGAGGCATCGCCCACGGAGGCCTCCGCCCCGCCCGCGGAGCCGCCGTCCGTCCCGACGCGCGCGACGCCGCGGTCGCGGGAAGGCGCCCCGGTTTGGACGGTCCCCCGCACGAGCGGGACGCTGCAGATGGACGGCTGGCTGGACGACTGGCCGACGGCGCCGCTGCCGATCGATACGGTGGTGTTCGGTCAGGGCAGCTGGACGGGCGCCGACGACCTGTCCGCGTCCGCGCGCCTGGCCTGGGACGAGCAGATGCTATATGTGGGCGTCGAGGTGATCGACGACACGTTCAGCCAGACGTCGACCGGCGGCAATCTCCACCTTGGGGATGGCATCGAGCTCCAGCTGGACGGCCAGCTCGCGGCCGACTTCGACGACGGGACGTTCAACGCCGACGACTGGCAGATCGGGATCTCGCCGGGCGACCTGGAGGGTCGGCCGCCGGAGGTGTACGCGTGGCGGCCGATCGCCGGCCCGGTCGCCGGCGTGCGCCTGGGCGCGCGCGCGACGGAGCAGGGCTACGTGCTCGAGGCCGCGCTGCCGTGGGCCGCGTTCGACATCAACCCGCGCGCGATCGACACCATCGGCGCCTCGCTGAACATCAGCGACAACGACAGCCCTGAGCCGGCGCAGCAGACGATGATCGCCTCGAGCCCGCGGCGGACGTGGGGCGATCCGCGGACGTTGGGGACGTGGGCGCTGGGGCGGTAGCTGGCGGTTGCGCTTACCCTGCGGGGGCCCTCACCCTGCTCTCGCCCTGGACGGGCGAGAGCTGTCCCTCTCCCACGTTGTGGGCGAGGGACCCGTTGGCGGATGCTGATGCGCTGACCGACGGCCTTGGTCGGACTGTGTAGGTGGGGGCGGACGCTTGGGCCGTGAGATTGGGAGGTACGGTCGCGAATGCATCGCCAGGCACCCGCACGCTGGGACCAGCACCAGAACGCGACACATGGAGCGATCCCAAGCAACCGCCTTGCGCATTGCCCCCCCACTCACCGCCCCCTGCTCCAGCACCCCGGCTTGCGCATCAGCGCCCGCCAACGAGTCCCTCGCCCACAACGTGGGAGAGGGACAGCTTCCGCCCGTCCAGGGCGGAAGCAGGGTGAGGGTCCGACCGCCGCGAGAGCAGGGCACCACCCCCTACCGCACCCCCTCCGGCGGCACCTCGATCTCCAACCCCGGCCCGTAGTCGATCAGCTGCGCCGTCGCCGATGTCGCGCCGGATGCCTCGGTCTTCACCTGCTGCACGATCGGTCGGCCATCCGCGGCGCCGACCCAGATCTCGAACGTCGACGTGAATATCGTCGAGGCGGTGCGGGCGACCGTTCGGTAGCCGTAGTGGCGGGCGGGCACGTCGTTCACCGTCGAGGTGCCCAGGCTACGGGCGTCGATGACGGACGCGAGCGTCCGATCGACGGTCGCTGGGTCGCGCAGGGCGTCGAAGGCGGCCTTGAGGGACGGGACGACGTTGTCGTCCTTCAGCCACTGGCCGCCGATCTTGGCGTAGCCACGCTCCCCGAGGCGTACGGCCATCAGCTGCGGCGTCACCATGCTGAACCGGTCGGGCGCCTTGAACGTGAGCGTCATCGGGAACGTCTGCTGGGCCGTCGTCGTGCTCTGGCGGATGCGGAAGGCCGGCTCCGTCAGCAGCTTGCGCTGTGCGGCCTGGATCGCCTGAAACGCCGCTGCGTCGCCATGGTCATCGACCGTCGGCAGCGCGGCGGCGATGGCGTCGCTGACGGCGGCGGATGGGCCGGCGGCCGACGGGCCCGCTGGTTGGGCGGCGGCCGGACCGCCTGTCGCGACGCCGCCGGCAGCCGAGTCGGCGCCGCCGGCCGTCGCGCCGGCGGTTGCCTGCGCGGCGGTCGATGCGTCGCCGGACGTCAGCGCGTCAGCGGCCGCACCGCCCGCCGGCGCGGCGACGTCCGTTGCCCGTTCGGCAGCGCAACCCGCGAGCGCGCCGGAGCCGACGACGAGCAGCAGCGCGAGCACCGCGGCCCGCGCGCCGAGGGCGCTGCGCAGCGTGTGCCAGGCCAGCGTCGCGCACTTCACGCGCATCGGAAAGCGCCGGACGCCCGAGAGCGCAGCCAGCGGGCCGAGCGCGTCGAGGGACGCGTCCAGCGCGTCGTCCTCGTCGTCCACCTCGGCGCGGTGGCGCACCTCGCCGGCGCCGCCCTGCGCGGAGGCGCCGACGACCATATCGTGGACGTCCGTGAACAGCTCGTTCGCCTCGTCGACCGTCCGGCCGACGACGGCGTCGCACATCATCGACGCGGACGCGACGCTGATCGCGCAGCCGTCGCCGTCGAACGTGACGTCGACGATCCGGTCGTCCTCCACGCGAAGATATACGGTCACGTGGTCGCCGCACAGCGGGTTGTCGCCTTCGGCGTGCCGTACGGCGTCGCCGTCCAGCGTGCCCCGATGATGGGGGTGGCGGCTGTGCTCGACGATCAGGGTCTGGTAGAGGTCGAGGAGGTCGGACATCGTGGTTGGCCCTTTGTCGGGTGGTCGCCGCGCATCGCCGGTCCCGCCGAGGCTCAGTCGCGGAGCCGCTGGCTTTCCCGCACGCGGGAGCGGACCAGCCCCTCGAGCTCGTCCCGCACCGCCTCGACGGGGATCCGCTCGATGATCTCGTTGGCGTAGGCGTACGTGAGGATGCCGTGCGCCTCGGCATCGGGCAAGCCGCGCGTGCGCAGGTAGGTCAGCTGCGTCACGTCCAGCTCGCCGACGGAGGCGCCGTGGGTGCACTTCACGTCGTCGGCAAAGATCTCGAGCTGCGGCTGGGTGTTGATGGTGGCCGTGTCCGAGAGGAGCAGGCAGCGGTTCTCCTGCACGGCGTCCGTCTGCTGCGCGTCCTGGTAGACCTTGATCCGCCCGGTGAAGACCCCCGTGGCGTACCCGTCCAGCACGCCCTTGTACAGCTCGAAGCTGTGGCAGTGCGGCTGGGCGTGCTCGAGGCGCGTGTGGTTGTCGATGTGCTGCCGGCCGTGGCCCATGTACAGCCCGTGCAGCAGCGTGTCGCACTCGGACGCGTCGATCTGAACCGCCAGGTCGTTGCGCACCAAGCGGCCGCCGAGGGCGATGTTGTGGTTCGTGAAGCGGCTCGCGCCGGTCTGCACGACGTGGAGCGCGCTCATGTGGAACGCGGCCTCGCTCTCGAGCTGGCGCTTCGTGTGATCCACCTCGGCGCCCTCGGCGACGACGACCTCCGTCACGGCGTTCGTGAGGTAGACGTCGCCAACACCGAGGCCACCGTAGCTCTCGACCACCGTCACGCGGCTGTTCGCGCCGGCGACGATCAGGACGCGCGGGTGATGCGCGACGGGCGATGCGGCGGCCCGGTCGTCGCCACGCGGGTCGCCACGCCCGTCGCCACGCCCGTCGACGCGGATGTCGACGCCACTGTCGCAGGCGAACACGAGGTGGATCGGCGTCTCGACGTGCACGCCGGCGGGCACGACGATCAGCGCGCCGTCGTGCGCCAGGGCCGTGTTGATCGCGCTGAAGGGGGCGTCGTCGACGTACCGGCCGTAGTGATCCGCCGCCGCCGCGTCGCCCGCGCGCCACGCCTCGGCCAGCGTCGTCACGGTGACGCCCGCGGGGAGCGGGCCGATGGACGAGCGGTCGCGGTCATATGCGCCGTTCACGAACACGAGGCGGTGGCCGCCCATCGCGGGCAGGGACAGGCGGTCCAGCGCGGCGGACGATTCGTCCGAGCGGGCGGGCGCGAGCGATTCCGCGTGAGCGAAGGCGATCGTGGCCAGCGGCTGGAGGTTCGTTTTGCGCCACGATTCCTGGCGCGTCGTCGGCAGGCCGCTGGCCGCGAACAGGGCGGCGGCGGCGGCGCGGCGTTCGGAGAGCCAGGCGGGGGCGTGGCCGTTCGCGCGCGACTGGGCGGCGTATTCGGCCAGGAACGCGTCGCCGGCGGGGGTAGCGACGCTCGCTACCGGCGCCGATGGCTTCGTGGGGGTCGGGGCCGTTGTCGTCATCGTCCTAGCGCCCCGCCGGCACGGCGGCCAGCTCCTCGAGCCAGCCGTAGCCCTTGGCTTCCAGCTCGTGCGCCAGCTCCTTGCCGCCGGAGCGGACGATGCGGCCGTCGACGAGGACGTGAACGACGTCGGGGACGATATAGTCCAGCAGCCGCTGGTAGTGCGTCACGACGATGCAGGCGCGCTCGGGCGAGCGCATCGCGTTCACGCCGTCCGCCACCAGGCGCAGCGCGTCGATGTCGAGGCCCGAGTCCGTCTCGTCCAGGATCGCCAGCGTGGGCTCCAAGACGGACATCTGGAAGATCTCGTTGCGCTTCTTTTCTCCGCCGGAGAAGCCGGCGTTCACGGAGCGCTTCATCATCGCCTGGTCCATGCCGACGATGTGCATCTTGGACTTGAGGTAGGCGATGAACTTCACCGGGTCCAGCTCGGGCTCGCCGCGGTAGGCGCGGATCGCGTTGTAGGCCGCGCGCAGGAAGTACGTGTTCGAGACGCCCGGGATCTCGACCGGGTACTGGAACGCCAGGAACATCCCCTCGCCGGCCCGTTCGTCCGGACCGAGGTCCAGGATGTCCTTGCCGTTGAAGGTCACGCTGCCCTCGGTGATCGTGTAAGCGTCGTGGCCGGCGAGCGTCTGGGCCAGCGTGCTCTTGCCGCTGCCGTTCGGGCCCATGATCGCGTGCACCTCGCCGGCGTTGACCGTGAGGTCGATGCCCTTGAGGATCTCCTTGCCGTCGACGCTCGCGTGCAGGTTGCGGATTTCGAGAAGCGGCATCAGCCGACACTTCCTTCCAGGCTTACGGCCAACAGCTTCTGAGCTTCAACAGCGAACTCCATCGGGAGCTCCTTGAAGACCTCTTTGCAGAAACCGTTGACGATCATCGATATCGCGTCCTCTTCCTTGATCCCGCGCGCCGCGCAGTAGAAGAGCTGGTCCTCGCCGATCTTGCTCGTGGAGGCCTCGTGCTCGACCTTGGCGGTCGGGTTCGAGACCTCGATGTACGGGAACGTGTGCGCACCGCAGCGGTCGCCGATCAGCATCGAGTCGCACTGCGAGTAGTTGCGGGCACCCGACGCGCCCTTGGTCATGCGGACCAGGCCGCGGTACGTGTTCTGGCCGAGACCGGCCGAGATGCCCTTGGAGATGATCGTGCTGCGGGTGCGCTTGCCGATGTGGATCATCTTCGTGCCGGTGTCCGCCTGCTGGCGGTTGTTCGTCAACGCGACCGAGTAGAACTCGCCAACGGAGTCGTCGCCGACCAGGATGCAGCTCGGGTACTTCCAGGTGATCGCCGAGCCCGTCTCGACCTGGGTCCAGCTGATCTTCGAGCGCTCGCCCTGGCACTTGCCGCGCTTGGTGACAAAGTTATAGATGCCGCCGACGCCGTTCACGTCGCCGGGATACCAGTTCTGGACGGTGGAGTACTTGATCTCCGCATCGTCCATCGCCACGAGCTCCACGACGGCCGCGTGCAGCTGGTTCTCGTCACGCATCGGGGCGGTGCAGCCCTCGAGGTAGCTCACGTACGCGCCCGCCTCGGCGACGATGAGCGTGCGCTCGAACTGGCCGGTGGCGGCGGCGTTGATGCGGAAGTACGTCGAGAGCTCCAGCGGGCAGCGGACGCCCTTTGGGATGTAGACGAACGAGCCGTCGGTGAAGACGGCGCTGTTGAGGGCCGCGAAGAAGTTGTCCGTGGCCGGCACGACCGAGCCGATGTAGCGCCGCACAAGGTCGGAGTGCTCGCGCAGGGCCTCGGACATCGAGCAGAACAGGATGCCCTGGGCGGCCAGCTTGTCCTTGAACGTGGTCGCGATCGAGACGCTGTCGAACACAGCGTCCACCGCGACGCCGGCCAGGATCAGCTGCTCCTCGAGCGGGATACCCAGCTTGGTGTACGTCTCGCGCAGCTTCGGGTCGATGTCGTCCAGGCTCTTGGGACGATCGTCGAAGTTCTTGGGCGCGGCGTAGTACGAGATCGCCTGGTAGTCCGGCCGCTGCCAGTGGACGTTCGGCCAGTCCGGTTCGGTCATCGTCAGCCAGTGGCGGTATGCCTTCAGGCGCCACTCGAGCATCCACTCGGGCTCGACCTTGCGGGCGGAGATGCCGCGGATGACGTCCTCGTTCAACCCCGGCGGGATCGTGTCGCTCTCGATGTCCGTGACGAAGCCCCACTTGTAGGGCTGCGCGGACATCTCGGCGACGACGTCCGTCGTGGACGGTGCTGGCATGGGTCTGCTCCTGGGCGGCAAAACGGGCCTGAGCGGCAGGACGGGCCTGAGCGGCAATTCGGGAAGGGGCGCACCGCGCAACCGGAGGATCCGCGGGCCCCGAGGTCCCGTGCGTCGCTGGCGGCGACAGGCACAGTGTCGC
>JBDTSC010000135.1:0-9471 GCA_039931375.1 Ardenticatenales bacterium | reverse complement strand
GAAGCGCTCCGCTTCTACACGACGATCCTCGGCTTCGACGTGAAGCACGACATCCCGATGGGTGAGCATCGCTGGCTGACGGTGACGTCGCCGGAGGGCGTCCACGGTGTCGAGCTGCTGCTCGAGCCGATGGCCTTCCCGCCGGCGCGTACGTACCAGACGGCGCTTTTCGAGGCCGGCATCCCGGCCACGGCGTTCATGACGGCAGACATCGCCGCGGAGTTCGAGCGACTGACGGAGCGCGGCGTCCGGTTCCGGGGCGAACCGGTGAGCATGGGTCCGATCAGCGCCGTCATGTTCGAGGACGGGTGCGGGAACCTTATCAACCTCGTTCAACCGGGCGAGTAGCGCATACCCGCTCACTGCTATGAAAATGCGCCGCGCTCCCCCCGCACTTTCATTCGCTTGCGGGTGTGCGCGCCGCACATGCGCGACTAGTCGCCCCGCCCCCACGGAGAACCCGATGACCAACACCCTCGACGCCCCAGGCGTCATCGCCCGCCCCCCCATCCTCTACGCTGGCGCGTTCCTCCTCATGCTCGCTCTGCGCCACTTCTGGCCGATGCCGATCTTCGCCCGTCCGATCGCTCTCTGGCCGGGCATCGCGCTCATCGCGCTTGGCGCCGCCACCGTGATCTGGGGCCGGCAGACGCTGGTGGCCGCCGGCACGAACGTGAACCCCGGGCAGCCCGCGACGACGATCGTCTCGTCCGGCCCGTATCGCTTCTCGCGCAACCCGATCTACGTCGCGGTGACGCTCCTCTTCATCGGCCTCACGCTTGCGTTCGACACGTGGTGGGGCGTCGCCCTGCTGGTCCCCGTGCTCCTCGTCATGCACTTCGGCGTCGTGCTGCGCGAGGAGCGGTACCTCGAGCGGAAGTTCGGCGAGAGCTATCGACAGTACCGAGCCGGCGTTCGAAGGTACGTTTGACGTCCTAGGACGACATCGACGACATCGCAGGGCACGCTCGGCGTCGCCATCGGGCCGTCGTCCGGCGCCCAACCCATCGGAGAGAACGATGCCCACGATTCAGCGGATCGCCCCGTGCCTTTGGTACGACTCGCAGGCGGAGGCGGCGGCCGCCTTCTACACGTCGATCTTCGCGAACTCCCGGATCGTGCGCACCCTCCGCTACGGCGAGGCCGGCCACGAGATTCACGGCCAGCCGGCCGGCAGCGTCCTGACCGTCGTGTTCGAGCTGGACGGCCAGCGGTTCACGGCGCTCAACGGCGGCCCGCTGTTCACGTTCAACGAGGCGGTGTCGCTCGAGGTCCGGTGCGCGGACCAGGGGGAAGTCGACTACTTCTGGGACCGGCTCACGGACGGCGGCGAGGAATCCGCCTGCGGCTGGCTGAAGGACCGCTTTGGGCTGTCCTGGCAGGTCACGCCCGCCGTGCTGGACGACCTGATCAACGATCCGGAGGACGAGCGCTCGGAGCGCGTGATGGACGCCCTGCTCAAGATGAAGAAGCTGGACATCGCGGCGCTCGAGCGGGCGCATCGGGGCGACTGAGGTCTCCACCTTCCCTTCGTCCGTTCATCGTCCTGGCCGAATCTAGAACATTTGTTCATTCGGCGCTGGTTCGCTATCCTTCTCGCACAAGGGCGTTCGCCGCGGTCCACCCCCGCCGGGCGCCGAGCCGGCGCCGCCGCCGCGGCGCGAGAAGGAGTCGACCCGCCATGTCCGCCACCGCCACGATCGCCCGCCCGCGCGGCCGATGGACGCACCCGACGGCGTCCGCGCAGCCGCTGCACGCCTTCAACCCGTCTCAGATCGAGCTGCTGAAGCGCACGATCGCCAAAGGCGCCACGGACGACGAAGTCGCCCTCCTGGTCGCCATCTGCGAGCGGACGGGCCTCGACCCGTTCGCAAGGCAGGTGTTCGCCGTCCGCCGCTGGGACGGGCGCGAGCGGCGCGAGGTGATGAGCATCCAGGTCAGCATCGACGGCTTCCGCCTGATCGCGGAGCGCACCGGCCACTACGCCGGCCAGCTCGGCCCGTTCTGGTGCGGCCCGGACGGCGCGTGGCGCGAGGTCTGGCTGGCCGATGAGCCGCCCGCCGCCGCCAAGGTGGGCGTCGTGCGGCACGACTTCACGGAGCCGCTCTGGGCCGTGGCGACGTGGCAGCAGTACGCCCAGCGCGACCGCGAGGGCCGCCCGATGCCGATGTGGAACCGGATGCCGTCCCTCATGCTGGCCAAGTGCTGCGAGTCGCTCGCGCTCCGGCGCGCCTTCCCGGCCGAGCTCTCGGGCCTCTACACGATCGAGGAGATGATGCAGGCCGATCCGCCGGCCGCCACCGTGCGCGGCCGCACGGACGATCCGACGGACAAGAACGATGCCGACACGGCCGCCGAGCGCGCGGCGCCCATCGTCGTCGCCGACACCGACCACGACCACGACCACGGCCACGGCCACGACGACGAGGAGCGCGGCGACACGGATGGCCCCGCCCTCTGCCCACCACAGCCCGCCGACTGGGATGCCCTGCGCATGAGCGCCCGCACGAAGCGCCGCGGCGCGGCCAGGGCGCTGGTCCTCCTGGCGTGCCGGATCTGGTCAGAGGAAGCGGACCCCGACCGTCGCCAGACGGCCGCCCGCGTCACGCTCGCGGCCGTCGCCGAGCCACGGGTCACGACCACCCGCCAGCTCGGCGAGGTCCTCGCGTGGGCCGAGGGCCACCCGGCCCAGCTCCCGATGGCCGACGACACGATGCGCGTCTGGCGCGACGCGCTCGCCTCTCGGCGCGCTCCCGCGCCCAATGTGCAGGCCGCGTGACAGCCGACGGGCGCTAAGCAGATCGTGCGAGGATCGCACAGTTCAACGGCCTAAGGCCCTCACCCCCCGACCCCCTCCCCCAAGTTTGGGGGAGGGGGAGGATCACGGGTTGGCTGGCTGAGAAATCCTGTGCGGTGTTCAGCAAGCGTGCTTAGGACTCCACCGTCCCCAGCCGTCCCTGCCCCATCGCGCGGATCGCCGCCTGCAGCCGGCGCGCTTCGCTCGGCGCCAACGCCGCGTGGGCGCGCCCCGCGTCGCGGAGCCATGCGCGCAGGTCGGCGGCGCGCACGGCGGGCGGCTCAGCGGGGTGGTCGCCGGTTTCGAGGACCATGTCGGGGCGGGTGAACACGATCACGCCCGCGATCGGAACGTCGACCAAGGGATCGGCCGCGGCATGGTCGCTGGCGTCGGGCCTGTCAGCGGCCCTGTCGGCGGCTCTGTCAGCGGCCCTGTCGGCGGACGCCGCGGCCAACGCCGTGGCCAAGGCGGCACGCAGCGCCGCAACGTCCGCGGTGACGATCGGGCCGGGGTTGCGGATCGCGCGGCGGCCGAAGGACAGCAGCCGGCGCCAGAGCGGGCGATGGTCCCGCCAGCGCGCGCCGTCGACGCCGAGCGGACCCTCGGTGTTGAACGGGTGGAGTACGACCAGGCCCCATGGCGCGAGCAGGACGTGGTCGGTCTGCGACAGCGTCCAATTGTAGAGACCGTAATGCGGACCGACGTCGGCCAGCGCGCCGGCCAGCGCGTCCTCGGCCTTGGGCAGCGCCACCCAGCGGTCCATCATCGCGATGCCGACCCACGACAGGACCGTGCCCCCGATCAGGCACAGCAACGCGAAGAACTGGGTCCGCACATCGTTGAGGAACAGCCCGGCCAACAGCAGCCCGAAGCCCAACAGCGACAGCCTTACGGCCGCCGAACGCCGCTTGCGCGCGTAGGCCGCGGCCGTGACGACCTTGACGCCGCCCGCCGGCGGCGGCGCGCCTCTACGCGCCATCGAGCACCACCGCCGCGCCCGCTTCGGGCGGCGACAACTCGGCGATGCCCTCGGCGATCGCGTCGACGAGCTTGTGCTCCACACCGCGCCGGGCGGCGGCGATCGCGCCCTGAACCGCCACGGCATCCGATCGTCCGTGCCCGATGACCACCGTCCCGCGGACCCCGAGCAGCATCGCGCCGCCGTAGCCGCGGTAGTCCCAGCGCTGCCAGATCCGCCCGAGCGCCGGGCGCAGCAGCAGACCGCCTACGGTGCTGCGCAGGTCCGACTTGGCCTCGCGCCTGAGCGTCGTGGTCACGAGGCTGGCGATGCCCTCGGACAACTTCAACATGACGTTGCCCGTGAAGCCGTCCGTCACCACCACCTCGGCCCTGCCCATCGGCACGTCCTGGCCCTCGATGTTGCCGATGAACCGGAGCGGCGCGGCCTCGAGCAACGGCAGCGCCGCCTGGACCAGGGCCGATCCCTTGCTGCGCTCCTCACCGATCGAGATCAACCCGACGCGCGGGTTCTCGATCCCCAGGACGCGCTCCGCGTACGCCACCCCCATGATCGCGAACTGGACCAGATGCTCGGGCCTGGCCTCCGCGTTCGCCCCGACGTCCAACAGCGCGACGGGGCCGTCGACAGCCGGGAACACGGCCGCGAGCGCGGGACGCTGCACGCCTTTCACGCGGCCGAGCCCGAAGGCGGCGGCCGTCATCGCCGCGCCGGTGTTGCCGGCGGTGACGAAGCCATCCGCCTCGCCGTGCCGTACGAGCTGGATGCCGACGCTCATCGAGTTGTCGCGGCGCGTGCGAACGGCCTGCGCGGGCGCCTTCTCGTCCATGGGGATCATCGTCTCGGCGTGGACGATCTCGATCGGCAGGCCGCGCGCGCCCTGCTTGTCCATCTCGCGCTCGATCGCGTCGCGCCGACCGACGAGGATGATCCCGGTGCCGTCCCGCGCGGAAAGAACAGCGCCGGCGACATTGGCCGCCGCGCCGTGGTCACCGCCCATCGCATCCACCACAATCCGCACGGCCGGCGATTCTAGCATAGCGTCCGGGGCGACGCGCCCGTTGTATGGACTGGACAGCCCGTCTAGAATGGATGCGCCCACCTCGCCGCATCCCACCACCCGACGCCGACGGGCCTCCGCCGGCCTTCCACGCCCGGCCCCGCCGTCGCCCCGCGCCCCACGGAGACCGCGATGCGCTCCTCCCTCGTGCTCGCGTCGATAGCCGCCCTGGCCTTCCTGGCGATCCGCGCCACCGCGCCAGCGGCCATACCCGCCACCGCCGCGCCCAGCCGCCAGGAGTCGACGCCGATCGTCAACCCCCCGCCACCGACGCCGCACCCGATCTACGCGCCATACGTGAACAAGCTCTTCGACCCACTGTCGCCCGAGCCGGTCGGCAGCACGGCGATCGGTTGGCTGGCGGTGCTCCAACCGAATGGCCGCGCCGCGTGCGCGCCGGCCACGCACGTGCTCCTGCGCTTCCCCGAAGGCACCGCGAACAACGTCGTCGAGGCCGTCGTCGCCCCGGCCTCGCCGCAGCTCACCCTCGACCTGTTCGTCGGCGACTACGTCACGCTGAACGGCGGCATCGACATCGCATCGGATGCGTGCCGCTTCCTGACGTGGAGGATCCTGTACGCAACGCGGGCACGGTCCGCGGAGCCGCCACCGCCGTAAGACGACGGACGAGTGCTCCCCTACGGCAACCGCTTCCCCGACGCCGTCGTCGCCCGCGGCGTCGCGCCCACCGGCACGGCGGTCAGCGTGGCGTCCACGTCGATCACGCGGCGGGTCGGCGCTGCCGCCGGGCGGGCGATGTCGGTGGCGCGCTCGGTGGCCGTCGGACGGGGGGTCGTGGACGGGCGCGGCCGGCGGGTGCGGGTGGGGGCGGGCGTCGGCACGTCCGTCGGGACGGCGCTCGCGGCGGCGCGAGCGTGCTCGCTGCCCGGGAAGTGGACGCGCAGCCCGAGCGAGACGTCGTTGTACAGCGGCGCGGTGGAGCGCACGATATCGACCCAGGCGTTGTCGCGGGTGCGGGGCTCGTCGTCCGGATAGAGCTGGTTGAGGGCCGTCACGAGGTTGGACAGCGACGCCTCGTTCCAGCCGATGTGCGGCAACGGCTTGCCGTCGACGATGACGTATAGGCCCGAGTTCGTCATCTGCACTTCCGCATCCTCGACCGAGGCGCGCGCGAGGCGCGCCTGGAGGTCGCGGCGCAGGCGCAGGAGCGGTGGTTGGACGTCGGCGGGCGCGAGCAGCGTGCGCAGGTCCTCCGTGCTGAAGCCGAGCCAGCTGGGCACCCAGCTCTGGTCCTTGGCGCGGGGCTCGTAGTCCAGGTCGAAGTCGATCGTCTGCTGCGGCACCGTCTGGCGCTCCGACTCCGTCAGGTCGACGATGAATGCATCCGCGTCGGGCGATCCCGGCCGCGGAGCGCGGGCGGCGCCCTTGGGAGCGGGAAAGTTGAAGTCCAGCTGCAGCGGGACCGACTGCAGCAGCGGCGCCAGGTCGGCCAGCATGTCGCGCTGGTCCTTCGAGAGCAGCTGCGCCCCGTCGTCGTCCACCGCGAGGCGGTCGAGCAACGCCAGCATGTTGTCGATCTCGCGCGCGCTCCAGGCGATGTACGGCAGCGGGCGTCCGTTCACGAGGACGTACAGCCCGTTGCGCCGCGACGCGACCGTGATCTGGCGGACGCCGGCCCGCGCGAACCAGCTGGTGTAGCTGGCGCCATCCTCGTCGCTCGCGAAGAAGCGCACCCGCCCGACCAACGGGTTCCCGGTCACGTGCTGCCAGAGCTCGTCGATCTGTTGGCTCTGGAAGCCGCCGATCCGAGCGATCCGCCCGTTCGTGTCGACGTCGATCGGGATCGGCGGCAGGTTGAAGATCGACGCACCGCCGAGCACCGTCGAGATCGGCTCGAGGTCGCGTTTGAGTTGGGACACGGACGAACGTCCCGTGCCGCCCTGGCAGGCCGCCAAGCCCGATCCGAGCGTCAGCAGCGCCACGAACGATGCGATCCGTCGAAACCGGCGAGCGGGCATGACGACCTCCGAACGGAGCGCCGCGCACGGGGGAGCCGCGCCGGACGCTCGATGTGTTTCAACGGGCGGACGGGGATAGGGAGGGTCCGCGCACGGGCGTCTTAATGCAACGGTAACCAGGATAGCGGGGGCCGCGCCAGACGTCAACTCGGCACGGGATGGCGGGGCTGGAGGCGCGAGGAGGGCCAGTGATGGCCGCCCGACCATCCCTCGTCAACGTCGCCGGCCGCGCTACAATCCCCCCATGCCCGAACTCCCCGAGGTGGAAACGTACGCCCGCGACCTCGCCCTCGCCCTGCCGGGGCGGCGTATTGTCGGCGCGCGCATCGGCTGGCCGCGACAGGCGCCGCGCAACACGGCCGCGGAGATGGATGCGCGGGTGCGCGGGCAGCGGATCGTGGCGGTCGGGCGGCGGGGCAAGTACATCTGCGTGGAGCTGACGGACGATTGGCTGATCATCCACCTCAAGATGAGCGGCCGCCTGCAGATCGCCCCGGCCGCCAGCCCACCGAACCGGCACGCGCACACCGTGTTCGCGCTGGACGGCGGCGACGAGCTGCGCTTCCACGACTCCCGCAAGTTCGGCCGCGTCTACCTCGTCGCCAACCCGGCCGACGTCACCGGCCGCCTCGGGCCGGAACCGCTGGACGACGCGTTCACGCTAGCGGCGTTCGCGGCGCGCATCGGCCAGCGGCGAGGCCGGCTCAAGCCGCTGCTGCTGGACCAGACGTTCGTCGCCGGGCTCGGCAACATCTACGCCGACGAGGCACTGTTCGCCGCCGGCCTCCACCCGTTGCGCACGGCGGACACGCTGACGGACGCGGAAGTGGGACGGCTGCACGGTGCGATCCGGGACGTGCTCGCCAAGGGCGTCGCACTGCGCGGCACGAGCTTCTCGGCGGGCGGGTACCGCGACCTGACGGGCAACCTCGGCGAGATGCAGGGTACGCTGGCCGTGTTCCGCCGGACCGGTCAGCCGTGCCCACGCTGCAGCACGCCCATCGAGCGGCTCGTCGTCGGCGGGCGCAGCACGCACGTTTGCCCGCGGTGCCAGAAGGCGTCGTGAGGGCAACACCCCACACGTTTGGCGGGTGGACCGGATTGCGGTCGCCGGGCGAGGCCGGGATAATCGGTCCCGTTCGGAACGTCGACCTACGGAGGATCGAGATGACCACAGCCACCCTCACCGCACCGAGCGCTTCGCGCTGGGCGCAGTTCATGGAAGACATCAACACCCGCTGGCACGAGCGCGCGCTGCAGGTGTACATGTTCATCGTCCTGGCCCACTGGACCGAGCACATCGTCCAGGCGGTCCAGGTATACGGGCTCGGCTGGCCGCGCCCCGAGTCGCGAGGCTTTCTCGGCCTGTACTTCCCATGGCTGGTGAAATCCGAGACGCTCCATTACGGCTATGCCCTCGTCATGCTGATCGGCCTGTTCCTGTTGCGGCCGGGCTTCCACGGCACGTCGCGCAAGTGGTGGACGATCTCCCTGGTCATCCAGTTCTGGCACCACATCGAGCACCTGCTCCTACAGGGACAGGCCCTCTTCCACCACAACTTGTGGGGCTCGCCCGTCCCGACCAGCGTCGTGCAGTGGATGCTCTTCCTGATCGGCGGCGCGAAGCACCAGTACCGCGTCGAACTGCACCTCTTCTACAACACGATCGTGTTCATCCCGATGGTGATCGCGATGTACTATCACATGTACCCGCCCAAGGGTGAGCTCGCCCTTCACCCGCCGACGTGCAGCTGCACGCGGCGCCGCGCGGTGGCCGCGAAGGCCTGATCCGTGCGGGGTCCCGGACGCCCGGTGGAGCGGACTTGGACCGGCCCGTGGTACGCGAACGATGCCGACTTGAACCTCATCTCTGCCTGCCACGCGCACGCTGACCGCCCTCCTCCTGCGGCCAGCGCGCGCGTGCGTATGCTCGCCGTCGTTCGCCCGACAGCCTCGACAGCCTCGACAGTCTCGACGGCTTCGACGGCTTCGACGGCTTCGACCGGAATCGCCCGACAGGACACTCCGCAACTGCCCCAAGCATCAGGAGAAACCGATGTCTGACCCCACCTCTACCACCAACCCTTCCCCCGCTTCCCCCGCATCCCCCACGCCCTCGCCGCAACCGCCCCCCCGCCCGCTCCCGTGGCTGCTGCCGTTGGCCGTCGTCGGCCTGCTCATCGCCGCCGCGCTCGTCGCCCGGCCGTTGCTCACGCCGCCGTCCGCGTCCGTCCATAAGGCCGGCGACGATGGCGGCCTGCACGGGTTCGTCCTCAACCCGGCCGCGCCCGCGCCCGATGTCGCGGCGATGAGCGACAGCGGCTCGTCGTGGCGGCTGGCCGAGCAGCAGGGCAACGTCGTCGCGCTGTTCTTCGGGTACACGCACTGTCCGGACGTCTGTCCCCAGACGCTTGCTCTGCTCACCCAAGCCCACGCCAACCTCGGCGACGCCGCGGATCGCTTCAAGGTGGCGATGGTCACCGTCGATCCCGAGCGAGACACCGCGGACGTCATGGCCAAGTACATGAAGACCTTCGACCCATCGTTCACCGGCCTGATTGCGGGCGATCAGCTCGCGTTGATCGCCGCCGCGTACGGCACGACGTACACCCAAGACCTGCCGCCTGCCGAATCGACCCGCGCCGCGCAGATCGCG
>JBDTSC010000134.1:0-9501 GCA_039931375.1 Ardenticatenales bacterium | reverse complement strand
TCCCGAACTTCCGGGACCTGGACAGCGACAACGACGGGATCAACGACGTCCGCGAGGCGGGCGGGCTCACCGACGCCAACGGCGACGGCAAGGCCGACGGCACGGACGCGGACGGCGACGGGATGATCGACAACCCGCAGGGGCATCCGGTCGACACGGACGGCGACGGCGTGCGCGACTTCCTGGATCTGGACAGCGACAACGACGGCGTCAGCGACCTGGTCGAGGGCGGGCAGCCGGGCATCGTCGACGCGGATGGCGACGGCGTGGCGGACGGGCCGGACGCGGACCACGACGGCATCGTCGACAGCGCGGACGGCAACGACGCGGGCTTCGGCGATGCGGGCGACCCGCCGCCGGCGAACCCGGACGGAGACGGCCTGCCGAGCTACCTGGACCGCGACTCGGACGGCGACGGCATCGACGACATCGACGAGGCTGGCCTGGGCGACCTGGACCACAACAACGACGGGAAGATCGACAACCCGACGGACCTGGATCACGACGGCGTGCCGGACGTGATCGACAACGACGACGCCGGCTTCGGCGGCCTGCCGAACGCCTACGGCGACGACGACGGCGACGGGATCTCCAACGGGGCCGAGGGCAACGGCGCCGTCGACACGGACGGCGACGGCATCCCCGACTCCGCGGACGCGG
The DNA here is from genome assembly GCA_039931375.1 of Ardenticatenales bacterium. Classification (GTDB taxonomy): domain Bacteria; phylum Chloroflexota; class Anaerolineae; order Epilineales; family Epilineaceae; genus Avedoeria. Next base: position 8,841 of record JBDTSC010000134.1, on the reverse strand, counting down.
ACTCGGACGGCGACGGCATCCCCGACAGCGTCGAGGGCAACGGCGACGCGGACAACGACGGCATCCCGGACCGCCGCGAGCGCGACGCGGACGGTGATGGCATCGACGATGTGATCGAGGCCGGCGGCGTGGACGTGAACCACGACGGCAAGGCGGACGGCGTGGACGCGGACGGCGACGGCATCCCGGCGTCGGCCGATCCGGACGAGGGCGGCACGGCGCTGCCCACGCCGGACACGGACGGCGACGGCACCCCGAACTACCGCGACGCGGACGACGACGGCGACGGCGTGCCGACGGCCGACGAGGGCGCGGACCCGAACGGCGACGGCAACCCGTCGGACGCGATCGACACGGACCACGACGGCACGCCGAACTACCTGGACGACGACGACGACGGCGACGGCATCTCGACCGCCGACGAGGGCACGGGCGACCGCGACCGCGACGGCGTGCCGGACTACCTGGACTTCGACCCGACCGGCTACTTCTACGACGAGGTGTCCGGCGCGATCGTCCCGGGCGGCTTGGTCACGATCTCCGGGCCGGGCCCGGTGACGGTGATCGACGACGGGAGCAGCGGCTTCTACCAGTTCATCGGCACCGTGGCGGGCGTCTACAACCTCAGCATCACCTATCCGCCGGGCTGGATCCCGAGCGCGACGTGCCAGAACCAGGATCCGCCGTCGTTCGATCCGACCGGCGGGCCGAACCCGACGTCCCTCGGGGCGGGCGAGAACGGCAGCACGGGCTTCCTCACCTCCAACAGCTGCACCGCGTTCTACCGCAGCTTCGACCTGACGCCCGGCGACCCGCTGGTCATCAACAACAACATCCCGTTGCGGGTGCAGCAGCCGACGGCGGTCCAGATGGTGGCCTACACCGTGAAGGCGACGGCGGACGGAACGGTCGACATCGATTGGGAGACCGCGACGGAGCTCGAGGTCCTCGGGTTCAACCTCTACCGGCGCAGCTTGGCCGACGGCGGCGAGATCAAGGCCAACGGCGCGCTGATCCCGGCTACGGGCAGCGCGGCGGCCGGCAACCGCTACCACGCCAACGACGAGCCGGGCGCCGGCCGCTTCTACTACCGCCTGGCGGTCGTGCAGGCCGACGGCGAGAGCGACTCGTTCGGTCCGACGCACGTGACGGTCGTGCGGCCACCGGAGCCCATACGGATCTTCCTGCCGTACCTGGTGAAACCGGAGCCGCCGGCCCAGTCGGCCGCGCCCGCCGCCTTCGGGCGGCGCGCGCGGGCCGGCGGGGCGCGAAGCGTGGCCGTAGCTGATCGCACCGAGGGCCGGGCCGCCGCCCGGTTGGCCCACTAGTGGCAGGCAAGGCGATGCAGGCCATTCGACGCACGGCCCACCACTTGGTCTCGCGGCATCTCAAAGCCACAAGGAGCTGGACGGTCATGAACACGAAAGCGCACGGAATGGCTGAGAAGGCCGACGAACACCACCCGGCGCCGCATCGCCGCGCAACGGTCGATCGACGATCGCTGCCGGCCCGGCTCGCCGCGCTGCTGGCGCTGATGGTGCTGCTGTTCGGAGCGAGCCCGCCGACGGTCACCTGGGCCAGGTCGGCGGCGCCGGCCGCGGCCCCCGCCCCATACGCCCTCTCGGTGTTGGCGGCGGCGGGCCTCAGCGGCGGCCCGGACGCCTTTGGCTACACCTTCGACGATAGCGAGGGCCATCCGGAGCACGGGCTGCGCTTCCAGAACATCGCGGCCACCGGCACGGTGCTGGCCAAGGGCGGCGCGGACGTCGCCGGGCTGGCCGGCGGCAACCTGGACGACGGGTACTATCAGGTCGCCGTCCCGTTCCCGTTCCGCTTCTACGGCGTCGACCGCAACGCGGCCAGCCTGTACGTGAGCACGAACGGCTTCGCGACGTTCGACGCGGCCGGCGCCACGACGCTTCTCGGTTCGATCCCCGCGAACGCCGCGCCGAACGACGCGTTCTACCCGTTCTGGGATGACCTGAAGCTCGACGCGAACGCGTTCGGCGTGGACTGCGCCACGGACATCGACTGCGGCCTCTACGTCCAGACGATCGGCAGCGCACCGAACCGACGCTTCATCGTCCAGTGGAACAAGGTGCCGTTCTTCGACCAGGATCCGGACGAGGGCTGGGTGACGTTCCAGGCGCAGCTCGAGGAAGCCACGGGCGACATCCGGTTCGAGTACGAGCCGCCCGCCGGCTGCGCCGCGACGGACTGCGAGCGGGCGTCCGGCGGCTCGGCCAGCATCGGCATCGAGAGCGCCGATCCGGCGAACCTGTCCGGCACGCCGTTCACGGGATTGGCCTACAGCCAGGACGAGCCGGCGCTCCAGGCCAAGGCGAACCGCTACGTCGCGAACGTCGTGTTCCACGCGCCGCGGTTGGCCGTGAGCAAGGACTGCTATGCGCTGGAGACGGATCTCCACAACCCGCTGGCGCCCACGAACCGCGACACCGTGACGGCGGGCCAGCAATGGATCTGCCGCGTCGAACTGGCCAGCGACAACGCCGGCGACGTGCCGAACGTCCAGCTCCAGGACAGCTTCGGGGCCGGGTTGACGCTGGTCGGCGTGGCGCGCACGAACATCCCGAACTTCACGATCAACCCCGTCGCGCCGCTGGCCGGGCCGGACACCGTCGCCATCGACCTGGGCACCGTGCCCGGCCGAAGCCGATCCTACTTCGAGCTCGCATTTCGCGTGGATCCGCTCGACGTCGTCGGCACGGCGCTCGGACAAGGGGAGGTCTGCAACGACGCCACGATCCTGAGCCCCGCCGTCGGCGACGCGAACGATCACGGCGGCGACTGCGACCTCGTGATCGACCGCGCCGATCTGTCCATCAACAAGGTCCTCCCATCGGCCCACGTCGCGGCCGGCGCGCCGTTCGTTTACACCGTGATCGTCGACAACCACGGCCCGTCCGCCTCCCGCGGCGTCCGCATGCTGGACGATGTGATCGCGGCCGGCGCGGTCAGCGTGGCCGGCGGCTCGGCGGCGATCACGAGCGACCGGGCGATGGCCAACCTCAACGGCGCCGCCGCCGGGCTGTGCAGCGTCAGCGCGACGCAGATCGAGTGCGCCCTGGCCGACGGCCTCGATCCCGCCGGCGAGCCGGCGCCGCCCGGCGCCCAGCCGGGCCGCTGGACGGTGCGCATTCCGCTGATCGCCACCGACACTGCCGCGATCCAGAACCGGGCCTGCGTCGGCACCGGCGCCCTCGTCCGCCCGCCGGCCGGTCCGGCCGGCGATTGGCAGGCCGGCACCATCGACCCGAACACGGCCGACAACTGCGACAGCGAGGCGGCGGTCGTGGAGGCGGTGGCAGACCTGGCGATCACGAAAGCGGACGACGTCGCGCTGTTCACGCTGGCCGGGAGCAGCTTCGACTACACCGTGACCGTCACGAACAACGGCCCGTCCATCGCGACCGGCGTCGTGGCGATCGACACGCTTCCGCTGGGCGTCCGGCTGCGCGACCCGAACGGCGCGCTGCCGCCGCCGCCGATCACGGTCGTCGGCGGCGGGACGTGTACGTCCGTGCAGGGGGTCGCGCAGAACGTGATCGTCCAGTGCAACCTGGGTGACATGGCCGCCGCGACGGCGCGGACGATCGTCCTGCGCGTGACGACGGATCCGGCGCTGCCGGCCCAGGTTCTGATCAACCGCGCGGAGGTGCAGAGCAGGGGCGGTCAGCCGACGCCGCCGTCCCTCCTCAGCCGCCTGTTGGGCGCGCAGCGCGGGCAGGACGCGGACCAGCAACTGGGGCTGCCGGCGTTCGACCCGAACCAGGCGAACAACGTCGCCCGCGACGACACGAACATCGGCGCGTTCGCCTCGCTGCGGATCGACAAGGACGGCTCGCCCGATCCGGTGGCGGCCGGCGGCGTGGCGGACTATCGGATCGACGTCGTCAACACCGGTCCGTCGCTCGCGCGCAATGTGCGGCTGGACGACGTGTTCGCGGACATCGGCGGCCAGAACGCCGGCGCGTACGTGACGCTCGCCAAGGCGGACGTCTTCGGCGGCGGCGGCGAGGCGCGGTGCTACCAGGAAGACTTCGGCGGCACCACCAGCGTGCTCTGCACCCTCGGCGACATCGCCGCCGGACAGGCCGTGCGCGTCGACCTCAAGGTCGCCGTGGCGCCGAACACACCGCCCGGTCTGTCGGTGCTGAGAAACGCCGTCGCGCTGGCGGCGGACTCGCCCGTCGCGCTCGATCCCCTCAGCGACCTCACGGCGCGGCTCGACGTCGTCGGGACCTCGCAGCTGAGCGTCACGAAGGTGGCCAGCGAGCCGTCTCCGCTGGCGGGCGGCTCGTACAGCTATGCCTTGACGGTCACGAACAACGGTCCATCGAACGCGTACGGCGTGACGCTCGTCGACGGGCTGCCGGCCGGCGTGACGTTCGTGGCCGTGGACGACGCCCGCTGCGTCGGGCTGGTGAACATCGTGGCGTGCTCGCTCGGCCAGATGGCCGCGCAGCAGTCGATCCGCGTCGTGGTCACCGTCGATCTCGCCGCCGGCTTCGGCTGCGGCGCACCGATCGTGAACGCCGCGCTGGCGCAGTGGTTCGCGGCGCCGAACAGCAACACGCCGCAGCAGGCGGCCGGCATCAGCATCGCGCGCTCGCGCTGCGAGGCGGACCTGATCGTCACCAAGCTCAGCAAACCGGACGGCGACCAGATCGCCGGCCAGCCGATCGAGTACACCGTGATCGTCGACAATCGTGGGCCAAGCGTCGCGCCCAGCGCGGCCGTCAAAGACCTGCTGCAGTCCGACGGTACGTTCGACATCCTCAGCGTCGACAGCGATCGGCCGGCGACGTGCAACAGCCTGCCCGTGGCGGGCGGCGGTCCGTTCCCGGCGCCGCCGGCGGCCGGTGCGGTGGCGGGCGTCGACCGGCGCTACCAGCTGGACTGCACGCTGGCCGCTCCGCTCGGCGTCCTGGCGGCGGATGGTCCGCCGAATACGGGGCGTTGGATCCTGACCGTGCGGGCCGTCGCCGGTACGGCGCAGAGCATGAACAACGTCGCCACCGGCGTCGCCGCGGTGCGGGATCCGGACGTGTCGAACAACCAGGATCGGACGGCGAACCGCGTCACGAACGGCGCGGACCTGCGGGTCGTGAAGTTCGGTAAGCCCGACGGCTCGGTCCGAGCCGGCGGGATCCTCACGTACACGCTCCTGGTCGACAACCTCGGCCCGAACACGGCCACGGGCGTCGCGCTCAAGGACGTCCTGCGCTCCGACGGCACGTTCGACGTGATCGACGTCACGAGCGACCGGCCGATGGTCTGCGGCAGTAGCCCGAACGGCCTCGCGGCCACGGGCACGCCGGCCAACCCCGCGGCGCCGGGCAATGCGGGGGGGCTGGACATCGACTGCCGCCTCACCGCGTCGTTGCCGCCGCTGGGCGTGGGCGCCGGGCCCGGCTTCACGTTCCCGAACGAAGGGCGATGGACCCTCACGATGCGCGTGCGCGCCGCGCAGGCGCAGACGATCAACAATGTCGCCGATGTCCTCGGCGCCCTGGAGGACTCGGATCTTTCCAACAACCACGCGATCGTCGAACACGACGTCACGGACGTGGCGGACCTCAGCCTGGTCAAGTCCGGCCCGTTGACCGTCGTGGCCGGCGCGACGATGGCCTACTCGATCACGGTCGCGAACGCGGGCCCGTCGGACGCGGCCAACGTCGTCGTCCTGGACCGCTTGCCCAACGGCATCACGGTGACGAACGCGCAGGTGACGGGCGGCGGCAGCTGTACAACGGGCACGCCGGGCAGCGCGGCCGATCGCCTCATTTGCCACCTAGGGACCATGCCCGCTCTGGCCGCCGGCACGCCCAAGACGGTTCTGATCACGGTCGCGGTCGATCCGGACGTGCCCGCCGGGACGATCCTCGAGAACGACGCGTTCGTTCTGTCCGACGTCTTCGACGCGGACAACGCGAACAACGCCGACTTCGCCTTGACCGGCGTCACCGCCTCGGCCGACCTGGGCATCGTGAAGACGGACGCGCCCGATCCGGTGACAGCCGGGCAGGCGCTGAGCTACAACCTCCTGATCACGAACACCGGCCCGAGCACGGCGCGGGACGTGATTGTGACGGACGCCCTGCCGGCCGGCACGGCCTTCGTGAACGCGGGCGCGGCGGGCGGCTCGTGCGCCTACGCGTCCGGACCGCACACGCTCCACTGCAGTCTCGGCGATCTGGCCGCCGGCGCCTCGTTCGCGATCACGGTGAACCTGACGGTCGACGGCGACGTGCCGAACGGCGCGACGTTGACGAACACGGCCACGGCCACCTCCGTGACAAGCGATCCGGTGGGCGCGAACAACGCCAGCACGGCCGTGACGACCGTGGCGGCGCGCGCGGATCTGTCGATCGACAAGACGGCGTCCGGCAGCGGGGTGAGCGGCAGCGAGATCCTGTACACGATCACGGTGACGAACCACGGCCCGTCCACCGCGCAGGCCGTCCAGGTCACCGAGGCCCTCCCGCCCGGCGTGACGTACGTCTGGGACGACGACAGCTGCGCCGCGGGCGGCAGCCCGTGCAGCCTCGGCAACATGGCCGCGGGCGCGCTGGTCACGTTCCACGTGGCGGTTCGCGTCAACGCGGACGCGATCGGCGTGCTCGAGAACAGTGCGACGGTGGCCTCGCTGACGCCCGACGGGACGCCGGCGAACAACACGGACATCGCGGATGTCACGGCCGTCCCGACGGCGGATCTGCAGATCATGAAGTACAGCGTGCCGGCGATCGTCACGACCGGTGAGCCGATGGTCTTCACGCTGCTCGTCCAGAACTTGGGGCCTGGCCTCGCGCGCAACGTGACGATCGACGACACGTTCGTCGCGGACGCCGGCTACACGATCACGGCGATCGGCGGCGCGACGTGCACGCCGAGCGCCGGCCCGTACAGCGGCAACTCCGTGCGCACGTGCCAACTCGGCGATATGCCGCCCTTTACGCAGCGCCTGGTGACGTTCACCGTGACGACGACGGACAGCACGAAGCTGACGAACGTCGCCGCTGTCCAAAGCGATGCGGCGGACCCGAATCGCGGCAACGACAAGGCCGATGTGAGCAACGACGTCCGCCAGTCCGCCGACATCTCGGTCGACAAGACGAGCGTGGCGGTCCCGGGGCCGAGCGTGGTCGCGGGGCAGCAGATTCGGTACACGATGGTCGTGCGCAACAACGGCCCATCGCGGGCCACCGGCGTCCAGTTGTGGGACCGACTGCCGGCCGGCATCGTCGTCACGGGCTACACGGCCGTCGGGCCAAGCGGCGGCCCGCCGATCGGCTGCACGACCGGCACGGCCGGCAGCGCGGCCGACCTGTTCACATGCAACGTCGGCGCGCTGGACATCGGCCAGACGGCGACGATCGTGGCCACGACGACGGTCAACGCGAACCTGCCGGACGGCAGCGTCGTCGAGAACGACGCGCTCGTGACGGCCGACACGTTCGATCGCAACCCCGGCAACAACCGCGACACCGTCCTGGACACCGTGGCGACGTCGGCCGACCTGTCGATCACGAAGACGGACAGCCCCGACCCGGTCGTCGCGGGCGAGCCGCTCGAGTACACGCTCACCGTGCACAACGCCGGCCCGAGCGGGGCCAAGGACGTGTTGGTCAGCGACCAGCTGCCGGCGGGCGTGACGTTCACCGGCGCCACGATCGTCGGCGGCGATGGGACGTGCAGCGATAGCCCGACGGGCCTCGTGACGTGCTTCCTCGGACACCTCGACGTCGACCAGACGGTGCGGATCTACCTCGACGTCGTCGTGAAGGCGACGACGGCGGCGGGCACGCTCTCGAACGGCGCGGCCGTCACGAGCTCGACCGCCGATCCGTCGAACGTCGACAACGGCGCCGGCGCGACGACGACCGTCCGGACGCTGGCCGACCTGTCGATCACCAAGCGGATCCTCGGCGTGCCCGTGGCGGGCCAGCCGGTGACGTACGAGATCGTCGTGGCCAACGGCGGACCGTCCGCCGCGACCGGCGTCGAGGTCATCGACGACTATTCCGCGAACCAGTCCTATAGCTGGGACACGGGCAATTGCAGCGTCAGCGGCGTGAACGAGCTCACCTGCGCGCTCGGCGCGCTGGCGGTCGGCGGATCGCGCACCTACCAGGTGACCTTTAACGTGGCCGCGAACGCGGCGTTCCAGGACGCCACGAACGGCGTGACGGTCACGAGCGACCAGGCCGATCCGAACCCGGCCGACAACGCCGCCACGACGCGCACGCCGATCGACGGCATCTCCGATCTGCGGATCACGAAGTTCGGCAAGCCGGACACGCAGGTCCGCCAGAGCGGTCTCCTCACGTACACGGTGCTGGTCGAGAACCTCGGCCCCAGCGATGCGGGCGGCGTCGTCGTGCGCGACACCGTCGCCTCGGACGGGAACTTCGAGGTGGTCAGCGTCCTGGGCGCGACGTGCACGCCGGGCGCCGGAACGTACCTCGGCGGCGTGGCGATGGACTGCGCGTTGCCGAACCCACTGCCCGCCTTCGGCCAAGCGTCGTTCCGCATGGTCCTGCGGCCGATCGAGGCCCGCAGCATCAACAACAGCGCCTCGGTGCGGTCGGCGAACCGCGACCCCGACGCGTCGAACAACGTCGCCCGGGTCGAACATGACGTCACGGAGCTGGCGGATCTGAGCGTCACGAAGACGGCCGCGCCCAACCCGGCGGTCGCCGGCGGCTCGATCGTCTGGACGATGCGCGTCGTGAACAACGGGCCGGGCGTCGCCGAGAACGCGGTGCTCATGGACCGGCTGCCGAGCGGCGTGGTTGTCACGGGCTTCACGGCCAG